>NZ_JASDCW010000003.1:0-176367 GCF_030407685.1 Planococcus sp. APC 3906
AAATTCGTTGGCTACTCTCTTTAATGAGAGCTACATGCTAGCAACCGTTATGGCCACGAAGACTCCTGTGGGACAGCGAAAGCTGAAGACCCCGCAGGAACGTCAGTGACGAGGAGGCTGAAGCTGAGCCCACGGAAAGCGAAGTGGCCAGAACGGTTGGAAGATACACAGTTATTCATGTTGATTAGATTTTGTCTACAGTCTAAAACCTCTCCAAGAAGGAGAGGTTTTAGTTCTTACAGCTATTTACGGCTTACTGGTTCAAGCGCGCTTCTTCGGCAACAAATTGGTGGTAATGTTTAGCCGCTTTGTAATTCGTGACCATCATCGCTATGCCTAATACGATGAAAATGCCGGCAATGATGTAGGTGACGGCTGTCTGGAAGACGAAAAGCTGGTTGATGCCGAAAAAGAGCATAAAAGCACCAAGTGAAAAGGATGCCGTAGCGCCGTACCACTTTTTGCGGATCGGCAGCACCGCGCGGAATTGTTTTGTTTTATAATAAAAATAAAAAACAAATGATACAATGATCAATAATACGAATACTAACATAAGGGACCTCCTGTCATGCATAATTCATTTCTATTGTACTTAGAAAAGCATGGAATTGCGAATGGATTTCCTTATAAATGGAGGAACTTGGATATGAACAGTCAAATCATCGACACAATTGAACAGTATAGCAAGATCATTATCCATCGCCATGTTCGCCCGGATCCTGATGCTTACGGATCGCAGCTTGGCCTGAAATACCTCCTGCAGCATAATTACCCGGAAAAACAAGTTTTGGCGGCAGGCGAACACGATTTCACGCTCGACTTTCTCGGTTATCCGGATACCGTCGAAGATCAGGACTACGCAGGCGCCCTGGTGATTGTCACGGATACGGCCAATACTGAACGCGTTGATGACCAGCGCTACAAGACCGGGGAAAAAATAGTGAAAATCGATCACCATCCGAATGATGACGCTTATGGAGACTTGCTTTTGGTCGATACCAAAGCCAGTTCTGCTTCTGAACTCGTTTTCGAATTGTTTGCATACGGCCGTCAGCACAAGGGGTGGGAGCTGCCAGCTTCAGCTGCACGCCAGCTTTATGCCGGCATCATCGCAGATACAGGCCGATTCCTGTTTCCGAGCACGACGGAAAAGACATTCGACGTAGCCGGTGAATTGATCAAGGCTGATTTCGACCGCAATGAACTCCATAACGGCTTGTATGAAATGGATCGCAGTTTGCTACATCTGCAGGGCTATATTTATCAGAACTTCGTTATGGAAAGCAGCGGTGCTGCCCATGTCAAAATCACAATGGATATTCTAAAGGAGTTCGGCGTTACAGCGACGGAAACTTCTCTTCTAGTCGGTTCCTTGGGCAACGTAAAAGACTTAAAAGCATGGGTTATTTTTATCGAAGAAGAAAATGAAATCCGTGTACGCCTGCGCTCTAAAGGCCCGGTCATCAATGGCTTGGCAAAAGAGTTCGGCGGCGGGGGTCATCCAATGGCTTCTGGTGCTACAGCTTATTCATGGGAAGAAGCGGACCGGGTTGTTGCGCGCCTGAATGAAATTTGCTCATCGTAAAAAGGAGGGATAGTGTTGTCAATGGTCTACCCGCATATAAGCACTTCGGCTGATCTGCTGAAAAGCACGGTGCGCCTTGACGAACTTTTCCCTTTCCTGAAACAGCAAGGGACCGTCTCGGCTGCCATCGTCAATACGAAATTATACGGCATACTGCCCTTTTGGGAAGCGTGCAAAAAGGCGGGCATCCATGCGGTGGCCGGCCTTTCGGCGTTTATTGAATTTGATGGACAAGAATATCCAGTAGTGCTGTATGCCCGGTCCAATGCCGGCTACCAAAATTTATTGAAAATAACGAGCGCATTGTCCACCCGGGATAAAAATTCAATTCCGGAGCAATGGCTCAAAGCCTATAAAGACGGACTGGTCTGTGCAATTCCGAATTCCATCCAGTGGACGCTGACAGACCGGGGTGAAGCGTTCCGGTATTTGCAGTCGGTATTCGGGGAGGAATGCTTCGCAAGCGTCAGCCGGCCGGGCGGGGAACGGACGGAATACGAAGAAGGGTTCGTGGCGCAATGCACCGAACTCGGGCTTGCCATCTTTGCCACACAAGAATGCCGCTATTTGCGCGAAGAAGATGCATTTGCTTTTGAAGTGGCTTCCGCAATCGGCCAAGGCTTGAAAATGAATGACCCGGAACGCAAAAAGCCTGGGCACGCAAAAGCATATGTGCCAACAGCCCAAGAATTTTCCGGCTGGTTCTCGGACCGCCCGGAATGGGTCGCTGAAGCAGCGGCGCTCATGGCGGGCTGCCAAGTGGCGATTGCTTTGCACAGGCAATTGCTCCCTATGTTCCCGTTGCCGGAAGGAACGGACCGTTTGCGTTACATAGAAGAACTTTGCAAGACGGGCCTTGAGGAGCGGCTTCCTGGTACAACTGCGGCTTATTCTCAGCGATTGTCATATGAATTGGGTGTCATAAGCCAAATGGGCTTTATCGATTATTTTTTGATTGTCGCTGACTTCATGAAGTTTGCCCGTGAACAGGAAATTCTGACAGGGCCGGGCAGGGGATCTTCTGCCAGTTCGCTTGTCGCTTTTTCTTTGCGCATAACAGACGTCGATCCGCTCGAACACGGGTTGTTATTTGAACGTTTCTTAAATCCTGAACGCGTCACGCTGCCGGATATCGATATCGATTTCGCCGACCATCGCCGCCATGAAGTTGTGGAATATGTCGCACGAAAATACGGCAAAGATAAAACAGCTCAGATCATTACGTTCGGAACTTTATCTGCAAAAGCGGTCGCACGCGATACTGCCAGGGTTTTCGGTTTTGAGGCGGAAGAGCTGGAGGCGATCTCCAAGATGATTCCAAACCGTCTGGGCACGACGCTAAGGTCTGCATTAAAAGAGTCCCCCAAATTCAGCGATTGGGTCATTGCCAAAGAAGAACGGAAAACCTGGTTCAAAACCGCATTGAAATTAGAGGGGCTGCCGCGGCATGCCTCGACGCATGCAGCAGGCGTCATATTGAGCCCTGCACCGCTTGTCGACCTCGTGCCGATTGAAAAAGGCAGCGAAGACATCTACATCACCCAATGGCCAATGGGTGAGCTGGAACAAATCGGCCTGCTGAAAATGGATTTTCTCGGCCTGCGCAACTTGACGATTCTCGAACAAATCCGGCGGCTGCTGCATCGCCAAAGCGGAAAGTGGATCGATTACCGCAAAATACCGCTCCAAGACGATGCCACTTACGCCTTGTTAGCGAAAGGTGACACGACGGGCATCTTCCAGCTTGAAAGCGATGGGATGAGGCGCTCGCTGCAGCAAGTCAAACCGACAGCTTTCGGCGATATCGTAGCGGTCAACGCATTATTCCGGCCAGGTCCGATGGAGTTTATTCCGTTATACGCTCGCCGCAAGCATAAACAGGAAACTGTGGCCTACGCCCATCCCATACTGGAGCCGATTCTGGCGGAAACTTATGGTGTTATTGTCTACCAGGAGCAAATCATGCAGATTGCTGCACAGATGGCAGGCTTTTCACTCGGAGAAGCCGACCTGCTCCGGCGCGCAGTCAGCAAAAAGAAACGCGAAATTCTCGATGAGCAGCGTCTGAACTTTACAAAAGGTGCAGCTTCAAAAGGCTTCCCTGCAGCTGCAGCGACTGAAGTCTACGATTTGATCGTCCGTTTTGCAGATTATGGATTTCCGAAAAGCCACGCCGTCGCTTACAGCATGATTTCCTATCAACTGGCATTTATGAAGACGCATTACGCCCTGCCGTTTTATGCGGCGATGCTGGCGAACAGCGCAGGTAATAACGAAAAGATCCAGCAATTGCTGCAGGAGATAAAAGGGCGCAGCATCCCGGTTCTTCCACCATCAATCCAAGAAAGCGGCTACTCGTTTTCAGTGGATGGCGAAGGGATCCGGATCGGGCTGAATTCAGTGAAAAGCGTACCAGGCAATGCCATCAAAGCATTGCTGAACGCACGCAAAGAAGGTCCGTTCACCAGCATGTACAATATTGCCGAACGCATCTCTGCCGTGCATTTCACCAGAAAAGCGTTTGAACCGCTTATAAAAGCGGGCGCATTGGATGGGTTTGGACTGGATAGAGGAGTTCTGCTGGCGTCGCTTGACAGTGCGGTGAAACACGCTGAACTGGTTAAGCCCAATGAAGAGCCTGGACTCTTTGACGATATGGGGTCAAGCTTTATGAAGCCGAAATACGCCAAAGCTTCACCCATGCCGGAAAACTTGAAACTTGATTTTGAAAAAGAAGTGCTCGGCTTTTATTTGTCGATGCATCCGATTGCGCGGGAAAAAGAACAGCGTCAAAAAACGTTTGCTGATTTAGCGGAATTGAAAAACAGCAAAGACCGCGAACCCGTCCTTGTGCTTGGAATGGTAGAGGATGTCAAACGGATCCGTACAAAAAAAGGAGACGCAATGGGGTTCGTCACGTTGCAGGATGATACTGGTCCTGCATCCGTCACGTTATTCCCGGCCGAATACGCCAAGTTCAACGCGTTGCTTGAAATAAACGCCATTTTGGAAGTGCAAGGCATTATTGAAAACCGCAACCAAAAAACAGCCATTATATGCAAAACAATCGATAGCTGACTGCCTTTCTTCCAGGAAAGGCAGTTTTTTCTTTACGTATGGCGAAAAGTTTTGTATTCTAAACAATATGAGTGGCCAGACCACTTTCAAATTAATGGAAAATAGGGGCGACCATGAATCAATCAAAGCGATATTTAGACATTGTCAAAGAAATCCGAGACATGATCCGGCAGGAGAAAATCAGGCCGGGCGACCGCATTCCATCTGAAAGGGAACTGGCAGAAAAGCTTCAAGTCGGCAGATCGACGCTCAGGGAAGCGCTGCGGAGCCTTGAGTTATTGGGGCTCATCGAAACACGCAGGGGAGAAGGGACGTTCCTTTCCGACCATCGCAACCATAAATTAGTGGAGGTATTATCCACTTTCATATTGCAGGACAACCAATCCCGGAAAGATGTCTGGGAGACACGGTTGATGCACGAAATCTCGGCAATCCAGTCTATCTGCCAAAACAAAGCGTTGGTGGAGCTGCGCATTTGGGACAGCTTTAAGAAAAGGCTCGAAGGCGAAAGTTTTCAACGGGCCGATTTCGTCCGTGAATTGATGGTTTTGTCAGGCAACCGGCTATCGTTGAAAATTTGGTTTCTGCTGCACCAATACAGCGGCAGCCCGTATTCACACGAAGTGTCGGAAGACGAAAAGGATTTGATGCTTCCGATATTGGATGCACTCGAAAATCAGCAAGAAGAGAAGGCGATCCACGCTTTTAAATCCTGGAGTGAATGGATAGAAAAAAGGAGAATGCTAAATGGCGATAATTCGTGAAATATTCAAACGCAATAAAGATGATAGAGAAGCGACGATCCCTTCAAAAAAATCAAAGGATGTGCCGGAAGGGCTGATGACAAAATGCCCGGAATGCAAAGAAATCACTTTGACGAAAGATTTGACCAAGTTACTGAAGGTCTGCCCGAAATGCGACCATCATTATAAAATGACTGCCTACGAACGAATTGATAGCTTGCTGGATGAAGGCTCTTTCCATTCGATGGATGACCATTTGAAATCAGAGAATCCGCTTGGTTTTCCTGGCTACACAGAAAAAATCAAAGCCGATAGCGAAAAGACAGGCTTGAACGAAGCTGTCTTGACAGGTATCGGCAAAATTGGCGGCCATGAAATTTCGATCGCCGTCATGGATTCACATTTCCGCATGGGCTCGATGGGTTCTGTTGTCGGAGAAAAAATTACCCGTGCCATCGAAGCGGCAACCAGCCGCGGTATTCCATTTTTGATCTTTACAGCGAGCGGCGGTGCACGCATGCAAGAAGGTGTCTTGTCGCTTATGCAAATGGCTAAAACAAGTGTTGCATTAAAACGCCACAGCAATGCCGGTCTCTTATTCGTTTCCATTTTGACGCATCCGACAACGGGTGGCGTATCGGCCAGTTTTGCATCGGTCGGCGATATCAACATCGCGGAGCCGAAAGCACTCATCGGTTTTGCGGGCCGCCGGGTCATTGAACAAACGGTGCGCGAGAAACTGCCGGAAGATTTCCAGACAGCTGAGTTCCTATTGGACCATGGGCAATTGGATGCCGTTGTCCACCGCGGAAAAATGAAAGAAACTTTAACAGCAATCGTTAAACTTCACGCGAAAGGGGCTGAACACAATGCCCAAGCATAAATCATCGAAAAAAAATGCGCCCAAATCGATGGGCTTCGAAGAACCGTTGATCCAATTGCACAAAAAAATCAATGAGTTAAAAGAGTATTCGGCTACGGCGGAAGTGGATTTGAGTTCGGAAATCAAGAGTCTCGAAGACCGTCTGTCAAAGCTGGAGAATGACATCTACGAAAACATGAAGCCCTGGGACCGTGTGCAAGTGGCGCGCCACCCCGAGCGTCCGACTACCTTGGATTATATCCCGCTCATCTTTGAAGAGTTCATTGAATTCCACGGTGACCGTTTATACGGCGATGACGAAGCCATTGTCGGCGGCATCGCTTCTTTTGAGGGGCAGCCTGTTACAGTGATCGGCCATCAGCGAGGGAAAAGCACGAAAGAAAACATCCGCCGCAATTTCGGTATGCCGCATCCCGAAGGCTACCGGAAAGCCCTACGCCTGATGAAGCAAGCAGAGAAATTTAAACGTCCAATTATTTGCCTGATCGATACGAAAGGTGCCTATCCGGGCAAAGCGGCTGAAGAACGCGGCCAAAGTGAGGCAATTGCACGCAATCTTGTGGAAATGGCAGGTCTTGAAGTACCGGTCTTGTCGATTGTCATCGGTGAAGGAGGCAGCGGCGGGGCACTTGCACTGGGTGTCGGAAACCATATTCTGATGCTGGAGAATTCGACGTTCTCCGTGATATCCCCAGAAGGTGCCGCTTCGATTCTTTGGAAAGATTCGGCACTTGCCCAAACGGCGGCGGAAGCGATGAAAATCACTGCACCCGATTTGCTGGAAATGGGCATCATCGAACGCATGATTCCTGAAGTGCGCGGAGGCGCGCACCATAACGCACAAAAACAAGCCGAATTTATGGCTGCAGCAATCAAGGAATCTTTAGTGGAGCTGAATAAGCTGAGCAGCGATGAACTGATCAACCAGCGCTACGAAAAATTCAAATCCATTGGCGTATTTAGTGAATAAAGGACCGCTTCGGCGGTTTTTTTTCGTTGCCTTGGCAAAATGAATGCGCTGCCTTTTCAAATGCGCTTGATTTATTAACGAAAAAACAAAGAATTAACAGAATAACATGGTTTTCAAGACTGACAGTCGAGTGCCCGCGTGGTAAGGTGAAAAGAGTAAACGGAATAGCAGGAGGGATTTGCATGAAACGAATAGGTGTTTTAACAAGCGGAGGAGATTCTCCGGGCATGAATGCTGCGGTACGGGCTGTCGTGCGAAAAGGTATTTTTGAAGGAATCGAAGTATTCGGTGTGTACAGTGGCTATCAAGGGTTGATTGACGGCAAAATCTCGAAGCTAGAAGCTGGGGATGTCGGTGATATAATTCAGCGCGGTGGAACAGCCTTGTATTCGGCAAGATGTCCGGAATTCATTACGGACGCTGGCCAGGAAAAAGCGATTGCGCATATGAAAGAACACGGCCTTGAGGGGCTAGTGGTCATCGGCGGCGACGGTTCATACCGCGGGGCCATGGCGCTTACGAAAAAAGGGATTCCAGCAGTAGGGGTTCCGGGTACGATCGATAATGACATTCCGGGAACGGATTATACAATCGGATTTGATACGGCATTGAATACGGTAATCGAAGCGATTGATAAAATCCGCGATACGGCAACGAGCCATGAACGGACATTTATAATAGAAGTAATGGGCCGCGATGCCGGGGACCTCGCTTTATGGGCAGGGCTTGCGGGTGGAGCAGAAACCATTCTGATACCGGAACAAGCTTTTGACCTGGATGACATGATTGACCGATTGGAAAAAGGGAAAAAGCGCGGCAAGAAGCACAGTATCATCATCGTTGCTGAAGGCGTCATGAGTGCACAGGAATTAGCGAACCTGCTTTCAGAGAAATCGGATACCGAAACACGCATCTCGGTACTCGGCCACATCCAGCGCGGCGGTTCACCAACTGCACGCGACCGGGTTCTTGGCAGTTTGTTCGGCGCTCGCGCAGTGGAAGCATTGCTGAAAGGCGAAGGCGGACAAGCGATTGGCATGGTCAATAACAAAGTTGTCGATTATGATATGGAAGAAGCATTCAAGCTGAAACGCAAAGTGGATATGAGCTTATACAATTTATCCAAAGAACTATCAATTTAAAAGCCTATTGGAGTGAGCACATTGAGAAAAACAAAAATCGTTTGTACAATTGGACCGGCAAGTGAAACGCCGGAGCTTTTAGAAGCATTGATCAATGCAGGCATGAACGTTGCCCGCTTGAATTTTTCACACGGAAGCCATGAAGAGCACGCGCTTCGCATCAAACGAATCCGTGAAGCGGCAGAAAAAACAGGGAAAATTGTCGGCATTCTGCTGGATACAAAAGGACCTGAAATCCGTACCCACCAAATGGAAAACGACTCGATCGATTTAGAGACTGGCCAAAGCATCGCCATCTCGATGACGGAAGTGCTCGGAACCAAAGAAATGTTTTCTATCAGCTACGGCCGGTTGATTGACGATGTTCACGTCGGATCGGTCATCTTGCTTGATGACGGATTGATCGAATTGCATGTCACTGGCATCGACAAAGAAAAAGGTTTGCTTCATACAGTGGTGGAAAATGCTGGGACTTTAAAAACGAAAAAAGGTGTTAACGTACCGGGCGTGTCTGTTCAATTGCCAGGCATGACAGAAAAAGATGCGCAGGATATCCTGTTCGGAATCGAACAAAACGTTGATTTTGTTGCAGCTTCATTTGTTCGCAGAGCTTCTGATGTCATGGAAATCCGCCGCCATTTGGAAAATAATAACGGTTCGCATATCCAGATCATTCCGAAAATCGAAAATCAGGAAGGCGTCGATAATATCGATGAAATTCTTGTTGTTTCTGACGGCTTGATGGTTGCACGTGGAGATCTCGGCGTAGAGATTCCTGCAGAAGAAGTGCCGCTTGTCCAAAAATCGTTGATTGAAAAATGCAATAGTGCAGGCAAGCCGGTTATCACGGCTACGCAAATGCTCGATTCTATGCAGCGCAATCCGCGTCCGACAAGAGCGGAAGCCAGCGATGTCGCCAATGCCATTTTTGACGGCACCGATGCAATCATGTTGTCAGGTGAAACAGCGGCGGGGATTTATCCTGTCGAATCAGTGGAAACGATGCACCGCATTGCAGTGACGACAGAAGCTGCGTTGAACTACAAGCAGCTTGTCGACAACCGCCGCAAAGAGAAAGAGCCGAACATGACGGAAGCAATCGGCCAGGCTGTTGCCTATACGGCGCTGAACTTGAAAGTGAAAGCCATTATTGCCCCGACTGAAAGCGGGCATACGGCGAAGATGATTTCAAAATACCGTCCAGGCGTACCGATTATTGCAGTGACTTCTTCTGAACGGCCATCACGCAAGCTTACCCTTGTTTGGGGTGTCCAGCCGATTGTCGGCCGGAAAGTGATGTCAACCGATGAAGTTCTTGAAAATGCGGTGGAAGAAAGTCTGCAGCACCATTTTGTAAAACACGGCGATTTGGTCGTGATTACTGCGGGTGTGCCAGTTGGCCAAGCCGGCACGACGAACTTGATGAAAGTCCATTTGATCGGCGACAGCATCGCACAGGGTCAAGGAATCGGAAAAATGAGTGCTTTCGGCAAAACGCTTGTAGTAAGAAACTCTGAAGAAGCATTGGCTTATGACGCAACAGGCAAGATTATCGTCACAATCGGCTCTGACCGCGACATGATGCCAGCCATAGAGAAATGTGCCGGTTTGATTACGGAAGAAGGCGGATTGACGAGCCATGCAGCTGTAGTCGGTTTGAGCCTGGGAATTCCGGTCATTGTCGGAGTTGAAGGTGCCACTTCATTGATCAAGAACGATTACGACGTCACGATAGATGCAGAAACTGGCATTATCTATGACGGCCATGCCAGTGTTTTATAAGTTCAGCAAGGAGGGTAATCCGTTATGAAATGGTTTTTCTTAGCTTTAATCATCGTCCCGACACTGGAACTTACGCTGCTTTTGTGGGCGAGCGACGCCATGGGAATCTTTCCGACGCTAGGATTAATCATAGCAACAGGTTTGATTGGTGCTTTTTTGGCTAAGAAACAAGGATTGAAAGCACTTCGTGACATACAGGACAGCATGGGGCGCTTGCAGCCGCCAGGCGAACACCTGATCAACGCGGCATTGGTGCTGGTCGGCGGCGTCTTGCTTTTGACCCCCGGCTTCATCTCCGATGCAATCGGGCTGTCGCTTCTGTTCAGGCCAACCCAAAAGATCTATAAGCCGATTGTCGGCAAAATAATTCAAAAAAAGATGCGTGTCACTCGGATTATCGAAGGATAATCCCGAGTGAAACCATCGTTATTTTGAGAAAAGTTTCACAAAAACAAGCGTTTTCATTCACAAATTCTACAATGTTGATTATAATGGCTAGGTAAGGAAATTTATTCATGCTCGAAAAAAGAGGATAACCCATCATTCGGGGTTTTTTTTTGGAATGATGAATTACAGTAGAAGGAGCGATTTTAATGACATCGTCAAAAGGTTTAGAAGGTGTAGTAGCTACACAATCAGCCATCAGTTCAATTATTGATGACACTCTTACATACGTTGGCTACGATATTGATGATTTGGCAAATAATGCCAGTTTTGAAGAAGTGATTTATCTTTTATGGCACCAGCGCTTGCCGAAAGCGGATGAGCTGGCTGAACTAAAACAGCAATTGGCTGATAATATGTCAGTGCCACAGGCAGTATTGGATCATTTCAAAACATACGAAATCAAAAAAGTTCATCCGATGGCTGCATTGCGTACAGCAGTATCGATGCTTGGCTTGTTCGATGAAGAAGCTGAAGTGATGAACCCTGAAGCGAACTACCGCAAAGCGATCCGCATCCAGGCCAAAATCGCTACTTTGGTGACTGCATTCGCACGCGTCCGCAGCGGCCAAGAGCCGGTTGCACCTAAAAATGATTTGAGTTTTGCAGCTAACTTCCTTTACATGCTTTCTGGAAACGTTCCAGCAGACATCGAAGAAGAAGCATTCAACAAAGCTCTAGTTCTTCATGCTGACCATGAATTGAACGCATCTACATTTACTGCACGTGTTGCAGTCGCTACTCTTTCAGATGTCTATTCTGGTGTAACTGCGGCAATCGGCGCATTAAAAGGCCCATTGCACGGCGGCGCAAACGAGCAGGTTATGAAAATGTTGACTGAAATCGGTTCAGTAGATAACGTAGAAAAAGTCATTAATGAGAAATTGGCGAACAAGGAAAAAATCATGGGCTTTGGCCATCGCGTTTACCGCAAAGGCGACCCACGTGCAAAACACTTGCGTGAAATGTCTCAGAAATTGACGAAAATTCGCGGAGAAGAAAAATGGTACGAAATGTCGATCAAGATTGATGAAATCGTCAGCGGCCAGAAAAATCTTCCGCCGAATGTCGACTTCTATTCGGCATCCGTCTACCATTCATTGAACATCGAGCATGACTTGTTCACGCCGATTTTCGCAGTATCACGTACTTCAGGCTGGCTTGCCCACATTTTGGAGCAATATTCAAACAACCGCTTGATTCGTCCGCGCGCTGAATACATCGGACCTGGAATGCAAAAATATGTTCCAGTTAACGAAAGATAATCATTTTTTAACCAATAAACCATAGGACGGGCAATTTGCACCGTCCTATTACATGACTACAGGAGGCTATTTTAAATGACAGGCGAAAAAATCACAGTAGAAAACGGCGTTTTAAACGTTCCTAATAATGCAGTAATTCCTTTCATCATCGGTGACGGCACTGGGCCGGACATCTGGAATGCGGCTTCACGCGTTCTTGAGCAAGCTGTAACAAAAGCTTATAACGGTGAAAAATCAATCGTTTGGAAAGAAGTTCTTGCTGGACAAAAAGCATTCGACGAAACTGGCGAATGGCTTCCGGAAGAAACGCTTGACGTTATCCGCGAATACTTGATCGCAATCAAAGGACCTCTTACAACGCCAATCGGCGGTGGTATCCGTTCATTGAACGTTGCTTTGCGCCAAGAATTGGATCTTTATACATGCTTGCGCCCTGTACGTTATTTCGAAGGCGTACCTTCACCGGTTAAACGCCCTGAAGATACGGATATGGTCATTTTCCGCGAAAACACGGAAGATATCTATGCGGGCATCGAATACGCTAAAGGTTCTGATGAAGTTAAGAAATTGATCGCTTTCCTTACTGACGAAATGGGCGTTAAAAACATCCGCTTCCCAGAAACTTCAGGAATCGGCATCAAACCGATTTCAGAAGAAGGAACAAAACGCTTAGTTCGTGCTGCAATCAACTATGCAATCACTGAAGGCCGCGAGTCATTGACGCTTGTCCACAAAGGGAACATCATGAAGTTCACTGAAGGAGCTTTCAAGAACTGGGGCTACGAAGTTGCTGAGCAAGAATTCGGCGACAAAGTGTTCACATGGAACCAATATGACAAGATCAAAGATGAGCAAGGAACTGAAGCTGCTGATAAAGCACAAAAAGAAGCTCTTGACTCTGGCAAAATCCTTGTCAAAGATTCAATCGCTGATATCTTCCTTCAGCAAATCCTTACACGCCCAAGCGAGTTCGATGTTGTTGCAACAATGAACTTGAACGGCGATTACATCTCTGACGCATTGGCTGCACAAGTAGGCGGAATCGGAATTGCTCCAGGAGCAAACATCAACTACTTGACTGGACATGCGATTTTCGAAGCTACTCACGGTACAGCTCCTAAATATGCTGGCCTTGATAAAGTAAACCCTTCATCAGTCATCTTGTCAGGCGTTTTGATGCTTGAGCACTTGGGCTGGAATGAAGCGGCTAAATTAATCATGGCTTCTATGGAGAAAACAATCGCTTCTAAAGTAGTCACTTATGACTTCGCACGTCTTATGGACGGCGCTACAGAAGTGAAATGTTCTGCATTCGCTGACGAATTAATTAAAAATCTTTAAAAATTGGAGGGGGAAACCCCTCTTTTTTTATTTACCCAAATACGAATTCAAAGGAGAGTTTCTATGACATTCAAACGTAAAAAAATTTCGGTCATCGGTTCAGGATTTACAGGCGCTACAGCTGCATTTCTATTGGCACAAAAAGAATTGGGCGATGTTGTACTGGTCGATATTCCACAAATGGAAAACCCGGCAAAAGGCAAAGCGCTCGATATGGCAGAAGCTGGCCCTGTTCAAGGGTTTGACGCGCGGGTAACCGGGACAGCGAATTATGAGGATACCAAAGGCTCCGATTTGGTGATCATCACTGCGGGAATCGCCCGCAAGCCGGGCATGAGCCGGGATGATCTTGTGCAGACGAACCAAAACGTCATGAAATCCGTGACGGCTGAAATCGTCAAGTATTCACCGGATACGACGATTCTCGTATTGACGAATCCGGTCGATGCGATGACATATACCGTCTATAAAGCATCGGGATTGCCGAAAGAACGCGTTATTGGCCAGTCCGGCGTATTGGATTCTGCACGCTTCCGTACATTTGTTGCAGAAGAACTCAACGTTTCGGTCAAAGACGTTACCGGATTCGTCCTTGGCGGCCATGGCGATGACATGGTGCCCTTGGTTCGCTATTCATACGCAGGAGGCATTCCGTTGGAGACGCTCATCGCTAAAGAGCGTCTTGACGAAATCGTTGACCGCACACGTAAAGGCGGAGCTGAAATCGTCAACCTGCTCGGAAACGGCTCTGCTTACTATGCGCCAGCTGCCTCTTTAGTGGAAATGGCTGAAGCGATCATCAAAGACCAGCGCCGCATTCTGCCGTCGATCGCCTATTTGGAAGGCGAGTACGGGTTGGATGGCATTTACCTCGGCGTGCCGACCATTCTGGGTGCAGGCGGCATTGAAAAAATCATCGAAATCGATTTAAACGAAGAAGAGCGGGCATTGCTTAACAAATCAGCTGAATCCGTGAAAGTTGTAATGGATCTTTTGGTGTAAATATTAATCAGCCGGGCAGGAATTTTCCTGTCCGGTTTTTATTTTTAAAAATGTAAAATATTAAATAAGTAAGTTGAACTAAGGCAATAACTTATTAAACATCGCTTCGGACGCTTTGGGCAATGCAAAGAATATTGCTCCTGCGCAAGCTCGTCGCAAAGGAGTTGCCAAAAGTATCTGGCACCTCCTTGGCTCCCATAATGAGTCGGGAAGAGCACCCGTCTCATTACTCCGCCTAGCCCTTGGTCGCGTCTTCGCTGGATAAGTAATTTGAAAGAAAAAATTCACGTTGTTCAGCTATTTCGTAGATACGCAGCAAAATTGCGGAGACGCCTGCGGGAAAGCGAGACAGCTGAGACCCTGCAGGAGCGAAGCGACGAAGCGGCTCAGCGCTCGCCCGCGGCAAGCGCAGCAATTTTGCGGAGTATCCACAACTAATATCCTTAACTAATACCCTTGGCGGGTGCTTTTCTAGCACTCCGCCAAGGATATTATACCCGCTTGCACTTATAACGCATTACTTGATACTATAAGGGTAGCAAGATTTAGGAGGGGAATTTATTGTTGCTTGGTAAGAAACGTAAATTAGGCCGAAAAATCGAGGATATGAATGTCGGGGAAAAATTGAAACTCACAGAGAAGATTGAAGACAAAGATCTGCTTCTTTATCTGGGGTTGACGAATGACGGGAATCCGCTGTATATCCAGCACGATTTTGCTTCCCAGACCGCATTTGAAAAACCGGTTGTGCCAAACATCATGCTGACGGGCATTATCACTTCAGCAATCTCCAAATACTTGCCGGGCCCAGGCTCGTATATTAATGAACAGCGATTGAAATTTGTTAAACCGGTATACCATTATTCAACGATCGACTTCTTGCTGGAAATCGTTGAGATTGACGAAAAAAACAACCTGGTAAGCGTACGGGTCGAAGCAACTGATGAAAACGGCAACACCGTTGTTGAAGGAACGGTGCATGTTAACCCGCCGCAGTTGCTGAATCAGCTGGCCACACATGCAATGGATAATTTCTAAACGGTTTGAGATGGGGGTTTCAAACTGAATGTGGAGGATGTCAAATGCTGAATAAAATACTGATTATCGAAGATGAACATTCAATTGCTACGCTCCTATCTTATAACCTGGTGCAAGCGGGATTTGAAACGATTGTCGCCAACGACGGGAAGCAAGGCTATGATTTGGCGTTAAGCGAGAAACCATCGCTCATCGTCCTTGATTTGATGCTGCCATCAATGGACGGTGTGGAAGTGTGCAAAGCGCTTCGCCAAGAGAAGGTGAATACTCCCATCATTATGCTGACTGCAAAAGATGATGAATTCGATAAAGTGCTCGGGCTGGAACTCGGAGCCGATGATTATATGACAAAACCTTTCAGCCCAAGGGAAGTTGTAGCACGCATCAAAGCAGTGCTGCGGCGTTCGGTTACGACTCCGACGCCAAAAGGAGAAACTTCCGCGCCTATGGTACTGGGCAGTTTAAAAGTGTTTCCAGATCGGTTCGAGGTTTTTCTGGATGAAAAACAGCTTGATTTCACTCCGAAAGAGTTCGAACTTCTTGTCTACTTGATGGAAAACAAAAATCGTGTGCTGACACGCGACCAGTTATTGAGTGCCGTCTGGAAATACGATTTTGCAGGCGATACGCGAATTGTGGATGTTCATATCAGCCATCTGCGTGAAAAAATCGAGGAAAACAGCCGCAAACCGGTTTTCATCAAGACGATTCGGGGGCTGGGCTATAAATTTGAGGAGCCGAAAGCGGGATGAAGTCATTTCAGCATCGCTTATTGATGACAATCCTTGCGTGGCTCGGTATATTGCTGGCTGGCCTATTGCTCATCATCGGCCAGCTTTTTCCCATTTACGCAGAATCGGGAAATCAAATGCAATTATGGATCTGGCTTGCGCTTATTTTTGCGCTGGCCATGATTTTTTCGGCTATTATCGGCTACCGGATCATCAAGGTCCAGGCCATGCCGATTGAAAACGTGACAGAAACCGCGTTGGAGTTGGCCAAAGGAAATTACCAGGCGCGCGCATATGAATACAGCAACATCGGCACAGTCGAACTCAGTTCTACCATCAATGTCCTGGCAAGGAACCTGCAGGAAATAACAGCTGTCCGTGAAATGGAACAAGAACGGCTGAAAACACTGATTGAAAATATGGGCAGTGCGCTGATCATGATTGATCGCCAAGGTTCGGTGTCGCTTGTCAATAAATCATTCATGTATGAATTCGAATTAGCTGAAATGGATGTCAATAAGAAATTCTACAAAGAAGTTCCGATTCCCCAGGTTCTGCAGGAGTTTATCGAGCGGGTTTTTATGATGGAAAAACCTGCCCGCGAACAGCTTGCATTCAACCAAGGGCTGAGCAGCCGCCATATTGATGTCTACGGTGCGCCGGTAATCGGTGAACAGGAGCAATGGCATGGCATTGTCATCGTGCTGCACGATATCACAGAACTAAAACGGTTGGAGCAGATCCGGAAAGATTTCGTGGCGAATGTATCTCACGAATTGCGGACGCCAGTGACGTCGATAAAAGGGTTTTCCGAGACGCTTTTAGACGGGGCCTATAAAGATCCCGCCACGTGTGAATCGTTTTTGGAAATCATCCATAAAGAAAGCAATCGGCTGGAAATGCTGATTGAAGATTTGTTGGAACTTTCGCGGGTGGAACAGTCCGGCTTTAAAGTGGATGCCCATCCAACGGATATGGAAGCGATCATTTACCAAGTGAGGGAAATGGTGCAGAAAAAACTGGAAGACAAAGGGATCGAGTTGAACCTTCAGCTCGAACCCGTTATTGTCCAAGGAGACCCAAACCGGCTTGTCCAGGTCATGATGAATTTATTGGTCAACGCTATGACCTATTCGCCGGAGCAGACGGTGATCACCATCCGGTTATTTTCACGCGGCAATGAAGCCATTATTGAAGTGGAAGACCAGGGAATCGGCATCGCAAAAGCTGAATTCAGCCGTTTGTTTGAACGTTTTTACCGGGTGGACCGGGCGAGAAGCCGAAACTCCGGCGGAACCGGACTGGGATTATCCATCGTCAAACATTTAATCGAAGCACATCACGGCAAAGTGGAAGTCAAAAGCGAAGTCGGCAAAGGCTCAACGTTTATCATCCACTTGCCCTTAGCAAGTTAATCTAGGAGGAACATATGGAAACAAACCCATTTTTGCCGATTATTATTGGCACAGACATGAACGCTTACAACATGGCCATTTCTTTTCACGAAGCATATGGCATTAAACCAATTTTGGTCGGCAAAGAACCGTTGTCATTTACAGCAATGAGCACAATTACCGAAACAATTGAATTGCGTTCGGGCTTATCGGATTCCGCACAATTTGCCGGGATCATGACCGCTATCGCCCAAAAATACAGAACACCTGGCAAGACCTTGCTGCTTGTTGGCACCAACGACTTATACGTGCGCTTGATTATCGAGAACGCGGCAATACTGAAAGAGTTTTTTGTCTTTAATTATATCTCCGAGGACTTGATGAACAAGCTGCAGGTCAAATCGAATTTCTATAAATTATGTGCGGAGCACGGCATCGATACACCTACGACTTATTTCTACGATTGCCGTTCAAACACGCCGTTCGAAGAACAGATGATGTATCCGGTCATCGCCAAGCCGAGCAACGGAATTGCTTATAACCTCAACAAATTTGATGGCCAGCAAAAAGTCTATAAAGTCGAAAATCCGCGTGAACTGCAAGATGTCATCAATAAAATCGTCGGCAGCGGCTACGACGATGAGCTGATCATCCAGGATTTCATCCCGGGCGACGACACGTATATGTGGGATTCCGTCATTTACGCAAGTTCAAAAGGCAAGACCCAGCTGGTGACGTTTGCGCAAGTCGTGCTGCAAGAACATACTGTTACAGCAATCGGCAATTACACAGCGTTGATCACCCGCTATAACAAGGAAATGATGGTCAAGCTGCAAAACTTCCTGGAAGCGGTCGGCTATAACGGCTTCGCGAATTTCGACTTGAAATTTGATGAACGCGACGGCAAGTTCAAAGTGTTTGAAGTGAATATCCGCCAAGGGCGTTCGAGCTATTACGTGACGGCACTTGGCCACAACATGGCATCGTATCTTGTTGATGACTTGATTTACCATGTGGAAAAGCCGGTGACGTATTTGAACGAAGATTTCCTCTTCACGGTAGTGCCGAAAATCGTGCTGCGCAAATTCGTCAATAACAAAGCAGTTCAACGGGATATCAATGAATTGCTGAAAAAAGGCAAATACGGCAATCCACTTTTCTATAAGAAAGATACGCATTTAAAGCGTAAATTATACTTGTTTGCACGCCAAGTCAATTATTATAAGAAATATAAGAATAATCAGTGGTAAGTTTAACATTAGGTTAACACTGGCTTCACAATCGGATGTTATTGTTTAATAGAACCCCCTTCAACCGCATGAAGGGAAAAAGAGCCCTTCCCCGGGGCTCTTTTTCTATTTTCTGAAACTTTTTCAAGATTCTGCCGTATATGAAATAGTAGAGAAAAGGGGGAACAAAAATGTCCGTTAAAAAGATCTTAGCTATCATTGGATTGTCCATTTTCGGAATCCTGTTGCTGATTGCTGTGTTCACATCATGGTATACCGTAGATGAATCCGAGCAGGCGGTAATCGTCACATTCGGTGTCGCCAATGAGACGATTGTCGAACCGGGGCTTCATTTTAAGATGCCTTGGCCGATACAGAAAGCCGAAATCCTATCAAAAGAAACGTATAGCCTCCAATTCGGCTATAACCAAAACGAAGACGGCGAAATCGTCGCTTTTGACAAAGAAACGAAAATGATCACGGGGGATGAAAATATCGTATTGACCGATCTGGTCGTGCAGTGGAAAATCACCGATCCGAAAAAATACCTGTTCAATGCAGAAAATCCGCAAGATGTGCTGCACGATGCGACATCGGCTTCCATCCGCTCCATTATCGGCAGTTCGCTCATTGATGACGCGCTGACTTCCGGAAAAGCGGAAATCGAGGCGGAGACAAGAGACTTGCTCGCTTCCTTAATGGATAAATACGATTTCGGCATCACCGTGTTAGCCGTTAAACTGCAGGACGTCGAGCTGCCGAATGAAGAAGTTCGTGCAGCGTTCACCAATGTGACGGATGCTCGCGAGACGATGAACACAAAAATCAACGAAGCGCGGAAATACGAAAACCAGAAGCGCAATGAAGCACTGGGTGAAAAAGCGGCCATCAATTCACGTGCCGAAGGGCAGAAAGTGGCCCGCGTCGAGCAGGCACTTGGAGACGTCGCATTGTTTGATAAATTATACGCAGAATATGAAACCAATCCGGAAGTGACGCGCCAGCGGATTGTTATGGAAACACTTGAGACCGTATTGCCTAACGCGAAACTTTACATCATGAACGACGAAGGCGGAACAATGACGTACTTGCCGTTAAATGAAACACAGACAATCGTGCCGCCGGCAGCAGAAGAAGGGGGAGGAAACTGATGGAGCCGAATAAACCGCAGAACAATCCCGTAAAACCGAACCCGTGGGAAAAGCCGCTGAAGCCGAAAAAACCGAAAACGCCGAGAGAACCGATTAATTTCAAGAAATACTGGAAATTGATCACGGTCTTGTCGCTGGCGCTGTTTGCTTTGATCGTCCTGCTGACGAATGTCTATGTCGTAAAAGAAAACGAGTACCGGGTGGTCCGCCAATTCGGTGAAGTTGTCGGCATCTATGAAGAACCGGGCATCCGTATGAAAATCCCGTTTGTGCAAAGTGTCAGCACGCTGCCGAAATACCAGATGACCTATGATGTTTCCGAAGCGGAGATCAACACAAAAGACAAAAAACGCATCATCATCGACAATTACGCAGTGTGGCATGTCGTCAACCCGCGTGAACTGATCACAAATGCTGTAACGATCGTCAATGCGGAATCGCGGATGGAGGAATTCATCTACTCGGTTGTGCGGACCGAACTTGGGCAATTGAATTACGATGAAATCATCAATGATGAAAATTCTTCACGCGGCAGTTTGAATGACAATGTCACAGCCCGCGTCAATGAATTGCTGGAGAAAGACCAATACGGCATTCGCGTTGTCGACGTCCGCATGAAACGCACGGACTTGCCGGAAGAAAACGAACAGTCGGTCTATACCCGGATGATTTCAGAGCGGGATTCGACCGCACAGGATTATCTGTCACAAGGCGATGCGAAAAAACGTGAAATCGAAGCGCAAGCTGACCGCGAAGCGCAGGAAGTGATTGCTTCCGCTAAAAAGGAAGCGGCGCTGATCCAGTCGGAAGGTGAATCCGAAGCTGCTAAAATCTATAATGCTTCTTTTTCCAAAGATCCGGAATTCTATGAGCTGTACCGTTCGCTTCAGTCTTATACCAAAACAATCGGCGACGACACGGTGATCATCTTGCCGTCCGATTCGCCTTACGCCCAAATTCTCTCCGGGAATTTGGAATAGCCGCAAGCCGTCATTTCTCTTCTTTTTGCCCGCGTGGTAAAATAGAAGGAATGACGGCTTTTGTTTATGAGAGGGGTAATATTGTGGCAAAGAAGATTTTATTATTGGACGGAAACAGTTTGGCGTACCGCGCGTTTTTCGCGCTGCCGCTATTGACGAATGAACAAGGGATCCATACGAATGCAGTATACGGCTTTACGATGATGCTCCAAAAAATACTGGAAGAAGAACAGCCGACGCATATGATCGTGGCGTTCGATGCCGGGAAAACGACGTTCCGCAATGAGATGTTCGGGGAGTATAAAGGCGGGCGCCAAAAAACACCACCCGAACTGTCGGAGCAATTTCCATATTTGCGCAAGCTGATCGATGCATACCGCATCAAGACCTATGAATTGCCGAATTACGAAGCGGATGACATCATCGGCACGTTGAGCCTGGAAGCGGAAAAAGAAGGCGATGAAGTCATCGTCATTTCCGGCGATAAGGATTTGACGCAATTGGCGTCTGCATCGACTACGGTATACATCACCCGCAAAGGGATGACGGACATCGAGAAATACACCGTCGACCACATCCGTGAAAAATACAACTTGGCGCCTTTGCAGATCATCGATATGAAAGGCCTCATGGGCGATGCTTCGGATAACATTCCAGGGGTTCCGGGAGTCGGCGAAAAAACGGCATTGAAACTGCTGGCAGCACATGGCAGCGTCGAAGGCGTCTATGAAGCGATCGATCAGCAGAAAGGCAAGATGAAAGAAAAACTCGTTGCCAATGAAGACCTTGCGTACATCAGCAAGAAATTGGCGACGATCGAACGCAGCGCACCTGTGGAAGTTTCCATTGAAGAATTGTCCTATCCAGGCCCGGACCACGATGAATTGGTCAAAGTATGGAATGAGCTGGCATTCAAATCGCTTCTGGAAAAACTCGATTACACGGCTGAGGAAACGACCAAAAAAGAATTGGAATTCGAAGTGCTGACGGAACTTGATGCGTCGATTCTGGAAGACGAGATGGCGATCCACCTGGAAATGTACGATGAGCAATACCACACATGCGACTTGCTCGGTGTTTCATTGGCGACGGCTGACAAGACCTACGTCGTGCCGATGGAGACGATCACGCAATCTCAAGCGTTCAAAGAATGGTTCGCAGACGATTCGAAGAAAAAATACATGTCCGATTCGAAAGCGGCAACGGCTGCTTTCTACCGCTACGGCTTAGGTGTGGACGGCGTCGATTTTGACTTGATGCTCGGCGCGTATATTGTCAATCCGTCATTGACGTATACGGATTTGGCGAATATCGTTCAGGAATACGGCTATACGGATGTCGCCCAGAATGAGCAGATCTACGGCAAAGGCGCGAAAAAAGCGGTGCCTGAAGCAGCTATCCTCAACGAGCATATGGCCAGAAAAGCACGCACGATTTGGGAAGTGCGCCCGATGGTCTTGAAGAAGCTCCAGGAAAACGAGCAATTCGATTTGTACAATAAGCTGGAGCTTCCGCTTGCCACGATTTTGGGTGAGATGGAATCGTTCGGCGTCAAAGTCGATAAAGAGCAATTAGTGGAAATGGGCAAGGATTTGTCGCATAAACTCGAGAAAATCGAATTCGATATTTACGGCCTTGCAGGCGAACGGTTCAACATCAATTCGCCGAAGCAATTGGGCGTGATCCTGTTTGAAAAACTTGGATTGCCGGTGCAGAAAAAGACGAAAACGGGCTATTCCACGGCAGCAGATGTTTTGGAGAAGCTCGAAGGCAAGCATGAAGTCATTTCCTATATTCTGATGTACCGCCAATTGGGCAAGATCCGTTCTACTTATATAGAAGGTTTATTGAAGGAAATCCATGAAGACGGCAAAGTCCATACGCGTTTCCAACAGGCATTGACGACAACAGGGCGTTTGAGTTCGATCAACCCGAACTTGCAGAACATCCCGGTGCGTTTGGAAGAAGGGCGCAAAATCCGCAAAGCCTTCGTGCCGTCTCAGTCGGGCTGGGTCATGGTCGCTGCCGATTACTCGCAGATTGAATTGCGCGTGCTGGCCGATATGTCGAAAGACGAAAGCCTGATCGAAGCGTTTCAGAACGATATGGACATCCATACGAAAACGGCGATGGACGTTTATGGCGTCGGAGCGGAAGAAGTGACACCGAATATGCGCCGTGCTGCAAAAGCCGTCAACTTCGGCATTGTCTACGGCATCAGCGATTACGGTTTGTCGCAAAACTTGAACATCACCCGCAAAGAAGCGGCAGAATTCATCGATACGTATTTGAAGAGCTTTCCTGGCGTCAAGCGCTACATGGACGAGAGCATCCAAATGGCGAAGAAAAACGGCTTTGTGACGACGATCATGAACCGCCGCCGTTATTTGCCAGACATCAACAGCTCGAATTTCAATTTGCGCAGCTTTGCAGAACGCACAGCGATGAATACGCCGATCCAAGGCAGTGCCGCTGACATCATCAAAAAAGCGATGATCGACATGGCGGATGCCTTGAAGCGTGAAAATATGCAGACGCGCATGCTGCTTCAAGTGCACGATGAACTGATCTTTGAAGCGCCGCCGAATGAACTTGAGAAATTGAAGACATTGGTGCCGCAAGCGATGGAATCGGCCGTCACGTTGAATGTGCCGCTGAAAGTCGATTTCGCATTCGGTGATACTTGGTACGATACAAAATGATAGGAGGGCTGAAGGATGCCTGAACTTCCTGAAGTAGAAGGCGTCGTTCGCCAAATCCGTCCGGCCGCAGCCGGAAAAACAATCCGCGATGTTTTCGTTTCCGACACCATCCGCCTGTCAAAGGCGAATGGCAAGGAAGCGATCATCAAAAAGATGGATGCGGATGCATTTATCAGCCGGCTGGTCGGGGCGGAAATTTCAAGCGTGGAACGGCGCAGCAAATATATTTATTTCACGATGATAAAAGAACGGGAGTTTTTATTGGTCAACCATTTGGGCATGTCGGGCGCGTGGTTTTACGTCGACAGCCTGTTGTCCATTACGGAAGAGAAATTCCGCCGCCATGTCCATGTCGTGCTGACGCTCGACGACGGCAATCTATTGGCGTATTCGGACATCCGCCGTTTCGGTGAGATGCGCCTGCTGAACGGCGAAGCGGATTTTCCGCCGCTGCTTTTAATGGCGCCGGAACCGTTCGCTGAAGAGGCACTCGAACATTTTCTCCATATGGCGGAACGTCCGAAATACAGCGCGAAGCCGATCAAGGAAGTCATCATGAATGGGCAGGTGATTTCGGGCTGCGGCAATATCTACGCAACCGAAGCGCTGTTCCGGATGAAAATCCATCCGAACCGTGCAGCAGGGCGCATCAGCCGTGCCCGGAAAATCCAGTTGTTCAAAGCGGTTGCGGCAATCCTGCTCGAAAGCATCGATGCTGGCGGCAGCACCATTTCGGATTACCGCAACATCAATGGCGAATCAGGGCGGATGCAGGACCGCTTCGGCATGTACGGCAAAAAACAATGCATGGAATGCGGCACAGCGACGAAGTCCCTGCAAATTGCAGGGCGCACTTCCGTCTACTGCCCAACATGCCAAAAATGAGGGATTAGGATGATCATTGGGTTAACAGGGAGCATAGCGAGCGGGAAAAGCACCGTCTCGCAGATGTTGAAGGAATTGGGCTATCCGATTGTCGATGCTGATTTAGTGGCTCGCCAAGTTGTGGAACCCGACAGTGAAACATTGGAGAAAATCAAGGGGGCGTTCGGTGAAGATGTCATTTTGCCGGATGGTTCGCTGGACCGGAAAAAAGTGGGGGACCTCATTTTCACTGATCCAGCCAGCCGGAAACGCTTGAACGATATTATTCATCCAGCGATCCGCAACGAAATGCTGCGGCAGCGGGCGGCTTATGTGGCTGAAGGCCAGAAAGTCGTCATCATGGACATCCCGCTGCTGTTCGAAAGCAAACTCCAGCATTTCGCAGATAAGATTCTGGTCGTCAGCGTAACCGAAGAAAATCAGCTGAAGCGCCTCATGGAACGCAACGAATTGGCTGAAGGGGAGGCGCTTGCGCGGATTTCCTCGCAATTGCCGATGTCCGTCAAAGAAGAAGGCGCAGATGCCGTCATTTACAATAATGGCACCATCGAAGAAACGAAATGGCAACTCAACCGCATCCTGGAAGAATGGGATGCGGGCATTTCGGAACAATAAATGCTGAAGTGAACTTTAAGGTTCCAGTATCCGTAAAATGTGTTATACTATATAACGAATTAAAAATAAAAGTATAACTTATTTAATGGGGGACTCATAAATGACAGTTTCTATTGCGATTAACGGGTTTGGCCGCATCGGCCGTATGGTTTTCAGACAAGCTATTTTAATGGATGACATCAAAATTGCCGCTGTAAATGCCGGCTATCCTGCTGCAACACTAGCGCATCTGATTAAGTATGACACAAATCACGGCACCTTCCAGGGCGACGTCTCTCATGAAGAAGATGCATTAATTGTCAATGGCAAACGGGTCCAGCTCGTCAATGAACGCGATCCTTTACTGCTTCCTTGGAGTGAAATGGGCATCGACATCGTCATTGAAGCAACAGGCAAGTTCAATGCACGCGAAAAAGCGGCATTGCATCTGGATGCTGGAGCCAAGAAAGTCATTTTATCCGCACCGGGTAAAAATGCAGATGTGACTATCGTGATGGGCGTCAATGACGACGCACTCGAAATCGATAAGCATGACGTCATTTCAAATGCCAGCTGCACGACAAACTGCCTTGCACCGGTTGCGAAAGTCTTGAACGATGCGTTCGGGATTGAAAACGGCCTCATGACAACTGTCCATTCTTACACGAATGACCAAAAGAACCTGGATAACCCGCATAAAGATCTCCGCCGCGCGCGTGCATGTGCCCAGTCGATCATCCCTACTTCTACGGGCGCTGCGAAAGCGCTATCATTAGTGCTTCCGGAATTGGAAGGCAAGCTTCACGGCATGTCGCTCCGCGTACCGACGCCTAATGTATCTTTAGTGGATCTTGTCGTCGACTTGAAGCAAGACGTAACGATCGAAGAAGTAAATGCTGCGTTCCAAGCGGCTTCAGTGGACGGCCTTGAAGGCATCCTGAGCTTGACGATGGAGCCATTGGTGTCGATCGATTTCAATACGACTGAACAATCGGCGATCGTAGATGGATTGTCCACGATGGTCATTGGCGGCCGCAAAGTGAAAGTTCTCGCTTGGTATGATAATGAGTGGGGCTACTCTGCACGGGTGGTCGATTTAACTAAAAAAGTGGCAAAATCATTGGTTTATGCCCGATAATTAATACAGGCCGCAGCCATTGTAAAATGGCGTGCGGCTTTTTCCATGAAAAAAATTCCCATAAAAATTAATTGATTTTGAGTAATTATGATTGCATTTCATTTCAATACATCATATACTAACATTCGTAGTCAAAAAACGGCTACGTACTTCTTCGTTTCTGAGAGCATAAAGCAGGAGCGGACGGAGCAATATTTATTCACATGACTGCTTAAAGGGTTAGGACCTCTTTGGACTAACTTTCCCCCGTGGTAGTCAACTTTGAATATTTTGCGCACTAAAACAAAATGATATCAAAGGGGGAAACGAACCATGGAAACAATGGGACGTCACGTAATTGCAGAACTTTGGCAGTGTGATTTTGACAAATTAAACGATATGGATTTTATCGAACAGACTTTTGTTGATGCAGCACTTAAATCCGGAGCCGAAGTCAGAGAAGTAGCTTTTCACAAATTTGCACCTCAAGGCGTAAGCGGGGTAGTCATCATTTCTGAATCGCATTTAACGATCCACAGCTTCCCGGAACACGGCTATGCAAGTATCGATGTTTATACTTGCGGCGATCTTGATCCAACTGTTGCAGCTAATTATATTGCAGAAGCGTTGAATTCAGGCACACGTGAATTCGTAGAAATTCCGCGTGGAATGGGTCCAGTCAGTGCTGGCCAATCCAAAGTATCAGTAAATGCATAATCCATTAACATGAACGATATGAAGCAGGGGATCTGATCCCCTGCTTTTTCTGTTTTCTAGGGATAATAGATATTTGTGATATACCGCTGCGGTCGCTCAGGGCATGGTTTACACAAAAAGCCAAGCAAAGAACGCTTGTCTTTCTGCTAAAAACCTACTGCTTCTGTCCCTGTCTCTGCAACGCTGCGCTAGCTTCGAGACATTTAAGACCGTTGCAACGCTTCACTAGCTTCGGGACATGAAAGACCGTTGCATCGCTGCGCTAGCTTCGAAGCAAAGGAAATGGTCCAAATTTCATTTGGCCATCTCCTTGCCTAGCCCGTGTTCGCGCCTGCGCTGGATAGTTCTTTAAAAAAATGTTGTTTAAAGCCTTCTATTTTATTGATAAGAAGCAAAATTGCGGAGATGGCTTATATATTGTTGAACTAGTTAATATTCACAATCGATGAGTGACAAGTACCCTCACCTTGCTAACGATTGCTCTTCTGGGGTCTTGAGTGTCAATTTTCTAATCTGCAGATGTCTAAGCTACTTTGCTCCAAATCGAGAGATATCTTAGCTGAAGCGCGTCAAGGGGCTAGGCGAAGCAAGGAGACGAGTGTTCTTCTCGGCTTCTCGCGGGAGCCATGCCCAAAGCGACTGAAGCTATTTTCAATATGATACTTCTTTCGTTCTATTTATATAGCAACTAATGGCGCCGTAAATTTGTTATACTGGAGTTACGAGAAACAATGTTTAGGGAGAGGTCCAATATGAGATGTCCGGCTTGCCAGCATAATGGCACACGCGTCGTGGATTCGCGGCCAGTAGATGATAATAAATCAATTCGGAGGCGCAGGGAGTGTGAAGCATGCGGCTACCGGTATACGACGTTTGAAAAAGTGGAAGAAATGCCATTGATCGTTGTGAAGAAAGATGGCTCGCGTGAAGAATTCAGCCGCGAGAAAGTGTTGCGCGGCTTGATCCGTGCTTGCGAAAAGCGTCCAGTTCCTTTGGAGACGCTGGAGAACCTTGTGTTTGATATCGAGAAGGAGTTGCGCCGTACAGGCAATGCTGAAGTGAAATCCGAGGAAGTCGGAGAACTTGTCATGAACCGCCTAGCGGCAATCGACGAAGTGGCGTATGTCCGCTTCGCTTCGGTTTATCGCCAGTTCAAAGACATTACGGTTTTTATCGATGAATTAAAGGAATTACTGGATAAAAACCCGAATGGCAAGAAACCCGAATAAGGTGGTGTACTATGTCTGCACTTTATAAAGAACTGCAGCCTCCGGATTCATTTAAAATCCGGCTGCCGTATCCGTTTTCCAATTACGACCGCCAGCTTTTGACGCTCTTGTACCAGCCGATGATCGGGGCGGAAGCCACTGCGTTCTATTTGACGCTATGGGCGGAAGGGGAAGCGCAGGGCGAAGAAGCGACCCATTATTCATTAATGAACACATTGGGCATTTCAATCGCGAAGCTTTTTGAATCCCGCATCCAGCTCGAAGCGATCGGTTTGATGAAGACCTTCAAGAAAGACAACGGGCACCGGTCGTTCATCTATGAACTATGTCCGCCGCTTGACCCGAAAACGTTTTTCCAGGATCCATTGCTGTCGATGTTCCTGTTCAGCAAAATCGGCGAGTCGGCATACCGCAAAGTGCGGGAGCGGTTTTTGAATCCGACTGATATCGGCGAAGGCTTTGAGGAGGTGTCCCGCACATTCACGGATATTTTCCGGCCGGTCCATGCGAAAGCCGGCTATCCGGCGGAGACGAAAGATTTGCATGAACGCAAAAAAGGGGCTTACCAGACCGAGTCCGATTTTGATTTCAGCTTATTGCAGCAAGGATTGTCCGAGCAGCTGGTGCCGAAGCGCGTCCTGACGGCTTCAATCAAAGACACCATCGGAAAGTTAGCGTATTTGTACAGCTGGGGTCCGCTGGAAATGCAGAAAGTGGTCTTGCTGGCAATTGATGAAGATTATAAAATGACGGCCGAAAGCTTGAAAAAAGCCGCTTCCGAATATTATAAATTGACGGTTGCTACGACAGCTCCGCAGCTCGTCCATGTGAAGAAGGAAGAAAAGCCGACAGAACAGCGTGACGAGCCGAAAACCCGCCAGGACGAATTGATCCTTTATTTGGAATCGGCTGCGCCTGTAGAAGTTTTAAGGGACATCGCCAATGGCAATGAACCACTGCCTGCAGATGTGCAATTAGCGAACCAGCTCGTCATGCAGCATGGCATGGAGCCGGCAGTGGTCAATGTGCTCCTGCAATACGTCCTGCTGCGCACCGATATGAAATTGACGAAAGCGTACGTCGAGAAAATCGCGTCGCATTGGCTGCGCAAAAATGTCACGACGGCGAAAGAAGCGATGGAACTTGCGCGCATTGAACATGAGCAATATGTGAAATGGAAAGCGGAAGGTTCGCCTTCGGCTGCTTCAAAAGCACCCGCGCGCCAGAACAGAGGCAAGCCGCTTCGTGAAGAAAAGCTGCCTGAATGGTTTTATACGAAAGAAGAAACGCCTGCGGCTTCCGGCCCGAAAAACGAAAGCCTGGAAATCGAGAAACAAAAGCTTCTCGCTAAATTGGCGATGAAGAAAGGGAAAGGTGATTAAATGGAGCCCATTCGCGAAACAATGAAACGCGTCGTGAACGCACCGGCTTTTTCAGAGCGCTATAACGACATGCGCAAGGAAGTACTGGAGCATCCCGGCGTCCAAAAATTCCTGGAGCAGCATGCCTCGGAAATCGACAAAAGCACCGTCGACCGTGGGCTTCACAAATTATACGAGTATATCGACCAATCCCACGACTGCCATAAATGCCCGAGCTTTGAAGGTTGCGTTAACCACTTGAAAGGCTTCGAGCCGAACCTTGTGCTTGAACGGGGCACAATCGGCATTTCCTATACGGCTTGCCGTTTGAAAAATGCCCATGACAATAAACGCAAGGCTTCTTCGATGATCCACAGCATGTATATGCCGAAAGAAGTCATGCAAGCGACGCTTGATGAATTCGAGCCGGACGACAGCCGCATGGAATCGTTCCGCGCGGTCGGCAAGTTCCTGGATGAAACGACAGGGCCAGGCCATATGCCGGAAAAAGGCTTGTATCTTTACGGTAAGTTCGGCGTCGGCAAATCTTATTTACTGAGCGCCGTTGCCAACGAACTTGCGGACATGAATATCCGCTCGGTCTTGGTTTTCGTGCCTGAATTCATGCGTGAAATGAAACAGGCAATCGGGGATCAGACGCTGCAGGAGAAAGTCGATTACGTCAAAAAAGCCGATGTACTGATGCTCGATGACATCGGAGCAGAAGCGATGTCGAGCTGGACGCGCGACGAAGTCCTCGGCACGATCCTGCATTACCGCATGGCGGAAAAGCTGCCGACGTTCATGACGTCGAACTTCAGCTATTCCGAATTGCAGCACCATCTCACGTATTCCCAGCGCGGCGAGAAAGAAGATTTGAAAGCGGCACGCGTCATGGAAAGGATCCGTGCCTTGACGACGCCAGTGAAGCTGGACGGCAAAAACCGCAGAAATTGACAGTACGGCTATTGCGTTTTCATGATTTACACAGTATAGTAAAAACAATCGAAATATGATTTAACATGCGTTGACAAGGACAATAGCGGACTGTACGACTTTCAGAGAGAGAAGCCCCGGCTGCAAGCTTCTTAAGTACCGGCACGACGCTTACCGCCTTCGAGCAGCAGCTGTGAACTTTTTTAGTAGCAGCTGACGGTACCGGCCCGTTAGCCGATGCAGAGCTTCGTTCCGCACAGAATTTTCTGTCCGGAATAGAAGAAGGGTGGAACCACGAACATAGCTTCGTCCCTTTGGGATGGGGCTTTTTTGCGTGGAAAAGCGGAAGTGCCCGTTTAGCCCCGACAAGCGCTGGAGGCATGGCCGGTAATGGCGTTCCTTGCCATTGCTGGACAGGCTGAAGCGACTCGAGGGGCTGGGCACTGCAGCTAGACAACACGAAAAGCGGAAAAGTAAGCACCGATTCAGACCCTGTGAATCCAGGTGCTTCAGCGACAACAGAGAAAAAGGAGAGATTGGCATGGCAGACATGATTCAACTAAAATTCCCTGACGGAGCAGTAAAAGAGTTCGAACGGGGCACAACTACTGAAGAAATCGCTCAATCGATCAGCCCAGGATTACGCAAAAAAGCATTGGCCGGCAAAGTAGGCGATAAATTGGTCGACTTGCGTGCGCCATTGAACGAAGATGGAGATATCGCCATCATCATGCCTGAATCGGAGGAAGGGTTGGAAGTGCTGCGCCACAGTACTGCGCATTTATTGGCACAAGCGGTTAAACGCCTGTACCCGGATGCGAAATTGGGTGTTGGCCCGGTCATCGAGAACGGCTTCTACTACGACATCGATACAGCGTCAGCGATCACTTCAGAAGATTTGCCGGTGATCGAAAAGGAAATGAAGAAAATCATCAATGAAAACGTAGAAATCATTCGCCATGACGTATCGCGCGCAGAAGCGCAAGAGCGTTTTGCGGCGATTGAAGACCCTTATAAATTGGAACTTCTTGAAGCGATTCCGGAAGATGAGCAAGTGTCGATTTACGAACAAGGCGATTTCTTTGATCTATGCCGTGGCATCCACGTGCCGTCCACTGGCAAATTGAAAGAGTTCAAGTTGTTGAGCGTCGCCGGAGCATATTGGAGAGGCGACAGTGATAACAAAATGCTGCAGCGCATCTACGGTACTGCTTTCTTTACAAAAGACGAATTGAAAGCGCATCTTGCCATGCTTGAAGAAGCGAAAGAGCGCGACCACCGCAAAATCGGCAAAGAGCTGAATTTATTCATGAACTCCCAGAAAGTCGGCCAGGGCTTGCCGATGTGGCTGCCGAAAGGCGCAACAATCCGCCGCATTATCGAACGCTATATCGTCGATAAAGAAGAACGCCTGGGCTATGACCATGTCTATACTCCGGTCTTAGGCAGTGTGGAATTGTACAAGACAAGCGGCCACTGGGACCATTACCAGGAAGATATGTTCCCGGTCATGGAAATGGACAACGAGCAGTTGGTGCTGCGCCCGATGAACTGCCCTCACCATATGATGATTTTCAAACAAGGCATTCACTCATACCGCAACTTGCCGATCCGCATCGCGGAACTGGGATTGATGCACCGCTATGAAATGTCAGGCGCTTTATCCGGCCTGCAGCGTGTACGCGGCATGACGCTCAACGATGCGCATATCTTCGTGCGCCCGGACCAGATCAAAGATGAGTTCAAGCGTGTCGTGAACTTGGTCGTCGAAGTTTATAAAGATTTCGACATCAAAGATTATTCATTCCGTGTGTCGTACCGCGACCCAGCGGACAAAGAGAAGTATTTTGACGACGATGCAATGTGGAACCGCGCGCAAGCGATGCTGAAAGAAGCAATGGATGAGCTTGGCCTGGATTACGTGGAAGTGGAAGGCGAAGCCGCTTTCTACGGCCCGAAATTGGACGTCCAAGTGAAGACAGCGCTAGGCAAAGAAGAGACTTTGTCGACTGTGCAGCTCGATTTCCTGCTGCCGGAACGCTTCGACCTTTCGTATATCGGAGAAGACGGCAAGCAGCACCGCCCAGTCGTTATCCACCGCGGCGTCGTATCGACAATGGAACGCTTCGTAGCCTTCCTGATTGAAGAATACAAAGGCGCGTTCCCGACGTGGCTGGCACCGGTCCAAGTCGAAGTGATCCCGGTTTCATTGGACGCGCACAGCGCTTACGCCAAAGAAGTACAGGAGAAATTGCAGTCCCACAAATTGCGTGTCGACATCGATGAGCGCGACGAGAAGCTTGGCTATAAGATCCGCGAAGCGCAAATGCAGAAAGTTCCTTACATGATCGTCATCGGCGACAAGGAGCTGGAAAGCGGTTCAGTCAACGTCCGCAAATACGGCGAACAGCAATCAGAAAGCATGCCGTTTGATGACTTCCTGAAAATGATCCAAAGCGAACTTCGCTGACAAGGTTGACATGGCAACACACGCGTGATATTATAGTTGAGGTTATAGAATACTTATATGTGCAAAGCAGGAGCACCCGCTTCTCACCTGATCGACCGATTGTTGGCAGGTATACACGATTGACTACTACACGCGTGCGTGTTGTCATATTAGGCGGGTGGACCTCTGTGGTCCATCCGCTTTTGTTTTGCATCGGAACCTGTAAGCCGGCAATCGTCGGTTCGAGCATTTAAGATATTCGCGACACTATCCGGAGGTGGATTAATATTAGCAAAGACATTAATGTAAACGAAGGTATTCGTGCACGTGAGTTACGGGTTATTGATCAAAATGGTGAACAACTCGGTATTAAAACACGTAACGAAGCACTTGAAATTGCTGCACGTGTCAACTTGGATCTTGTTCTAGTGGCTCCTCAAGCTAAGCCGCCGGTCGCACGTATTATGGACCACGGGAAATTCAAGTTCGAACAGCAGAAAAAAGATCGTGAAATTCGTAAAAACCAAAAAGTGATCATCGTGAAAGAAGTTCGTTTGAGCCCTTCTATTGACGATCATGATTTTGATACGAAACTTCGCAACGCGATCAAGTTCCTTGAAAAAGGCGACAAAGTAAAAGCTTCAATCCGTTTTAAAGGCCGTGCGATCACGCACAAAGAAATCGGACAGCGCGTACTTGAACGCTTCGCAGAAGCGTGCAAAGAAGTCGCTACGGTTGAGCAGCGCCCTAAAATGGACGGTCGCAGCATGTTCTTAATGCTTGCTCCAGTCAACGAAAAAGAATAAGAGATTATTGTTTAGGAGGAATTCGAAATGCCGAAAATGAAAAGCCATAGCGGTGCGTCTAAACGTTTCAAGAAAACGGGTACTGGTAAAGTAAGACGCAACAGCTCACACACAAGCCACTTGTTCGCTAACAAATCAACTAAGCAAAAACGCAAACTTCGCAAAGGGAAACTTGTTTCTTCAGGCGATTTGAAACGCATCAAATCTTTGATCTACAACATGAAGTAAGAAAATTTCAAGCGATCCAGGAAACTGGATGCTCGAATTTAGCCATGAACAAAAAATCGAATTTTTTATATTCAAGCAGGAGGTAATGAATTATGCCACGCGTAAAAGGCGGAACAGTGACGCGCCAGCGTCGTAAGAAGGTCATAAAATTAGCAAAAGGGTATTATGGTGCGAAGCACATCCTTTTCAAAGTAGCAAACCAACAGGTGATGAAGTCAGGTAACTATGCTTACCGTGACCGTCGCAACAAGAAACGTGATTTCCGCAGATTGTGGATCACACGCATTAACGCGGCTGCTCGTATGAACGAGATTTCTTACAGCCGTTTGATGAACGGCCTTAAAGTTGCCGGCATCGACATCAACCGCAAAATGCTTGCTGAAATCGCTGTAACTGATGCAGCTGCTTTCACAGTATTGGCTGACCAAGCTAAAAAAGCATTGAACAAATAAGATAGACCATAAGAAAAGACTGGCGAAAACTCGCCAGTCTTTTTTATATGACAAAGGGGGAAACATGATGTTTTTGATCATCGCAGGCTATTTTCTAGCCTTGTCGCTATTGGCTTTCTTTATGATGCTGATCGATAAAAAACAGGCACAGCGCCGAGGGCAGCGGATTCCAGAAAAAAACCTATGGTCCGCAGCTATATTCGGCGGCGGCATTGGGGCTTACGCAGGCATGATGGCTTTCCGGCATAAAACAAAGCGCACGAATTTCCGCGTTGGTTTTCTCATGCTTGCCGTAATCGACGCTGCTATACTGGTTTGGAGCTATCAGACATTCCAGTAAAGGAAGCACTCAACTTTCTTTATGCAATAACTGGCCGATGGGGCTTTTCCAATCGATTCTCGCATTCGGATAATTCATATGAATTTCTTTTTCCAGAAAAGCGAAATCTTCTTTCGAAAAGCCCTGCAGTTTGGCTGGATTTTCGGTCCAGACGAAAATCGATACCACTTCAAAAGCATCCTCAGTCGTCCCCAAATATTTTTCCCCTTCGAATAATACTCCACGCATCGCAATAAAGAAATTTTTCTGCACATTCGTGACGTCATCATAAAAATAATAATTGCCCGATTCGATTGCCGAATCGATTTTGCGTTTAGGATCCAGAATATAGCGGATCAAGCGGTAAAAAAAGTATATGATCAAGCCAATAACAATTAAACGAATTAAAAATGCCATGCAAAATCGCCCTCTCTCCCCGAGTTCTACTGTATAATACGAACGGAAAAGGGTATGGTTTCAATATTTTACCGAAAAAGGAGTGCTCGCATGAATTTGCAGAAATTATTTAAAATGCAGGAAGAGCTGGACCGTTTTATCCAGTCGAACCAAGGAATCAATGAAGATGTCTTCCGGAAAAAAGGGCTTGCGCTGCTGATCGAGCTGGCAGAACTGGCAAATGAAACTCGCTGCTTCAAATTCTGGAGCCAAAAAGGTCCGTCAGAACGCAATATCATTCTGGAAGAGTATGTGGACTCGATTCACTTCCTATTATCGCTGGGCATTGAAAAGAACCTGAATATGCTGGAAGAATGGCCAGAACGCGTGGGTGAGAATGACTTAACCGAATTGTTCATCGGCACACAGCGAGAAATCCTGGATTTTCTGGAAGATTATTCGATGACCAATTACCAGGATTTATGGAGCTGGTACGGAGCGATCGCGGAAGAACTCGGCTTTTCCTACGAAGATATATTCGATGCATATCTGGCAAAGAACCAGACCAATTATGATCGCCAAAATGATGGCTATTAAAGGAATTTTTTGATAATGGAACGGCTTTCATTTATAATGAAAAAGAACGAATACTTAGGAGGTCGAAATAATGAGCAAAATGGATGAAACAATTGAAATGTTGAAAGAATTGACTGACGCGAACGGCATACCGGGCAACGAACGCCAACCGCGTGAAGTTATGAAAAAATACATAGCACCTTTCGCTGATTCTATCGAAATGGATGGATTGGGCGGTTTGATCGCCAAAAAAGAAGGCGCCGCGGACGGACCGAAAATCATGGTTGCGGGCCATTTGGATGAAGTCGGTTTCATGATTTCCAAAATCGACGACAAAGGCTTCTTGAAATTCCAGACAGTTGGCGGCTGGTGGTCGCAAGTCATGCTGGCACAACGCGTGACGATCACGACACGCAGCGGCAAAGAGATTACGGGAGTGATCGGCTCAAAACCGCCGCATATCCTGTCTCCGGAAGCACGCAAAAAGCCGGTTGAAATTTCGGATATGTTCATCGACATCGGAGCGTCTTCACGCGATGAAGCGAAAGAATGGGGCGTAACACCAGGAGACATGGTGACGCCGTATTTCGAATTCTCGGTCATGACCAACGAGAAATTGTTATTGGCAAAAGCTTGGGACAACCGCATTGGCTGCGCTATCGCAATCGATGTATTGAAAGGCTTGAAAGGCGTTGACCACCCGAACATCGTTTACGGAGTGGGCACAGTGCAAGAAGAAGTCGGCTTGCGCGGCGCGCGTACAGCGGCTTCTAAAATCCAGCCCGACATCGGTTTTGCTGTAGACGTCGGCATTGCTGGTGATACGCCTGGAATCACAGAAAAAGAATCGACAAGCAAAATGGGCGCTGGCCCTCAAATCTTGCTGTTTGACGCTTCTATGGTATCGCACCGAGGATTGCGCGAACTAGTCGTTGATACGGCTGAAGAAGCTGGCATCCCGTACCAGTTCGAAACGATTGCAGGCGGCGGAACAGATGCCGGCTCGATCCATTTGACAGCTAACGGCGTTCCATCGTTGTCGATCGGCGTAGCCACACGCTACATCCACTCGCACGCAGGCATTCTGCACCGCGACGATTACGAAAACGCAGTAAAATTGATCATCGAAGTTATCAAGAAATTGGATAAAGACACGGTTACGCGCATTACATTTGAGTAATGGTGTGACAGTATGGCCCCTCGCCGGTTGGCGAGGGGTTTTTTGTTGTTGCAAGTTTCCGCCCTTACATCGCTTTTCGCTTGCGAAAAGCTTCCATCCGGCTATTCGTCCCGGTTTTGATTTTACTTAAAACCTAGCCTTCCGCTTCCGGCGGAAGGCTTTTACAATGCCGGGGGCCGCAAAAACAGCGGTCCGAAAAAGAATGTATGTAAATAATACTTTACTTAATGTTAAGTATAATGTACATTATGTTATATAAACCAAACATGAAACAAAAGAAAGGGCGATGCGGATGTTGAACAATCGGGTCAGGGAGCTGCGTGCACGCTACGGCTTTACACAAAGCGATCTGGGCAAGCAAGTGGAAGTTACGCGGCAGACGATTGCTTTCATTGAAAAAGGGGAATTTTCGCCGTCGATTACGCTGGCGTTGAAACTCGCGAAAGCGCTGCAGACGAATGTGGATGAATTATTTTGGCTTGAGGGGGATGAGAAGGATGAAAAATGATTTTCGCTTGCAATATCCGTTGTGGATGATGGGTTTTATCGTCGTTTTGGGGTTATTGGCTTTTGGGCTTAGTTCACCAGTTACCGAGGTAATCAATACAGAAACGGAACAAAGCGTCACAATCAGTTTGGGTCCTGTCGGCGGGATGTTTGCTATGGGTTCAATCGTGATTTACGCAATCATGCTGACGATTTTTTTGCTCAAACTTAAAAAGCACAATAAAAAAAATCCTGCGCAGCGGATTTCTCCGTTTTCCATCCGTCCGCCTGAGTATTTGGAGCAAGATGAAGGCATGACTTACATCACCCGGAAAGCGGCGCAAAAAGTCTACACATTCATCACGTGGAGTTTGCCGGCTCTCGCAGGTTTTGCGATTGCTTTGTCAATGCCGAGACTTTACATCATTTTCGGAATCCTGCTGGTCGCACTTGGCCAATACTGGATTTATTTCAGCGAGATCCGCAAGCATTTAAAGGAGGAAACTGAATGACCTACGAATATTTCATGGTGTTTCTGGGAGCTGCGATTCCATGGATGGAAATCGCGCTGGTCATTCCGCTTGGTGTCGTTTGGGGGCTGTCACCGTTTTGGGTGATGGTGCTGGCGTTCGTGGGGAATTTGCTGACGGTGCTTGCGCTCATCATCGGCTTTGATAAATTTAAAGAATGGCATCAAAAACGCCAAGAAGCGAAAGGCAAAACGCCTTCGAAAAAAAGCGAACGCGCCAAAGACATCATGAACAAATACGGGCTTCCCGGTCTCGCACTGCTCGGGCCGATTTTGATCGGCACGCACATTGCCGCATTCGTGGGCATGACGCTTGGCGCAACCAAACGCAATACGACGATTTGGCTGACGGTGAGCATCGGTTTATGGACGCTGATATTCGGGCTCGGCACAGCATTAGGATTTGACTTGTTCACGTCGTAAGCGGTCACCTGCGCTTTTCGGTATTGTCCAGCTCCAGTGCCCAGGCCCTCGAGGTCGCTTCGGTCTTGGCCTGAATGGAAAAAGCGCCATTCATCCCAAGCCCTCCAGCGCTAGTCGGGCCTACCAAGGCACCTGCGCTTTTCTGTATGATATACTTGAGCTATTCTAGATAAAAAGGCGTGAACAAGATGAAGAGAATTGAATCGGTGCAGAACTCCCTTGTGAAGCATTGGAAAAAGCTTGGGACGACGAGGAAAGAGCGCGATAAGTTTGAGGAATTCCTGGTTGAAGGATTTCATTTGACGGAAGAGGCGTTGAAAAAGAAAAGTTTGATTAAGTCCATCATCGTCCGTGAAGGGGTCGACATTCCAGACGCTTGGGACATTTCGGATGTCCCGCAATATTCCGTGACCGCTGCGGTGGCGAAGGAGATTTCAGAGACGGAGCATTCGCAAGGCATTTTTGCCCATTGCGCGCAGCCGGAATTCGGTGAAGACGAACAGCGTTCGTGGACGAAGCTATTGCTGATCGACGCAGTGCAGGATCCCGGCAATGTCGGTACGATGATCCGCACGGCTGCAGCGATCGGCATTGACGCGGTCGTTCTTGGCAAAGGTTCGGCTGATCCGTACAACCCGAAAACTGTGCGTTCGGCGCAAGGATCGAATTTCCAGATTCCCGTCGTAAAAGGCGAGTTGTCGGAATGGATCCCGGCTTTAAAAGAGCAGGGCGTCCGCCTCTTCGGTACGGCGCTGCTCCATGCAACGCCGGTGCACGAAGCACAAGCCCAGGACAAGTTCGCATTGATGGTTGGCAATGAAGGCAGCGGCGTGGATCCGGTTTTATTGCAGCAGACAGATGAGAATTTGGTGGTGCCGATCTATGGCGCAGCTGAATCCCTGAACGTTGCAGTGGCTGCAGGCATTTTGCTGTATAGCTTGGTTCCGAAAAACTAATTTGATAAAGCGGCATAAGTTTCGTATAATGAATGAATAAATAAACAAAAGCTTTGACCGGGAAAAGTATGTTGCCAAAATGCATCGAAGGGATTCCGCACCTTGACTGAAAGTGTGGATATGCAGGGGCCGCAGAAGTTCACCCCGCGAGCTGCCAGACGGGACCAGCAGAGATGCTGTAAAGTCAGGCCGGTGAAGAGCCGTTATGTAAATGAGTGATTGCGCTTGCGCATTAACTAGGGTGGTACCGCGAATAATGCCTCGTCCCTTTTTGGGACGGGGCTTTTCTATGTTTAAAGGAGGAGAAAAAATGGAAGCACAATTGCATGCATTGAAAACAGAAGCGCTGGAAAAAATCGCAGCTTCAGAGAACGTCAAAGAGTTGAACGGCGTCCGCGTGGCGTATCTCGGCAAAAAAGGGCCAATCACGGATTTATTGAAAGGCATGGGCAAATTGCCTGCCGAAGAACGTCCGAAAATGGGTGCGTTGGTGAATGTCGTCCGCGAAGAAGTGACGGCGTCTCTTGATGAGCGCATGGCTCTTCTTGAAGAGCAGGCGATCAATGAAAAATTACAGAGCGAAACGATCGATGTAACCTTGCCAGGCCGTCCGGTGCAAACCGGTAATGCGCACCCGTTGACGCGTGTCGTCGAGGAAATTGAAGACTTGTTCATGTCGATGGGCTATGAAATTGCGGAAGGCCCGGAAGTGGAAAAAGATTATTACAACTTCGAAGCGTTGAACTTGCCGAAAGGCCATCCTGCGCGTGATATGCAGGATTCCTTCTATATAACTGAAGACATCCTTTTGCGTACGCATACTTCTCCAGTCCAGGCGCGCACGATGGAAGCGAAAGGCGGAGAGCCGATCAAAATCATCTGCCCTGGCAAAGTGTATCGCCGCGACAATGACGACGCGACGCATTCTCACCAGTTCACGCAAATCGAAGGCCTGGTCATCGGCGAAGATATCCGCATGAGCGATTTGAAAGGAACATTGTCTGTATTCGCGAAGAAAATGTTCGGCGATGAGCGGGAAATCCGCCTGCGCCCAAGTTTCTTCCCGTTCACGGAACCGTCTGTTGAAATGGACATCTCCTGCTTCAAATGCGGCGGAAGCGGCTGCAACGTCTGCAAAAAAACCGGCTGGCTTGAAATTCTCGGTGCTGGCATGGTGCATCCGAACGTCCTTGAAATGGCCGGCTATGATTCCAAGCGTTTGACTGGATTCGCATTCGGCATGGGGCCGGAGCGCATCGCGATGCTGAAATATGGTGTGGAAGACATCCGACATTTCTATACGAATGACGTCCGCTTTTTATCCCAATTCCAACGCACTGAAGTATAAGGAGGAAAATCAACTATGTTAGTATCCATTAAATGGCTCCAAGAGTACGTAGATACACAAGGTTTGGCACCAGCCGACCTTGGCGAAAAAATCACGCGATCCGGCATCGAAGTTGATGCGGTGATCGACCGTTCACACGGCATGACCAATGTTGTCGTCGGATACGTGAAGGAATGCGTCAAGCATCCGGAAGCGGACAAGCTGTCGATCTGCCAAGTTGATGTAGGCGGAGAAACAGACCAGATCATCTGCGGCGCACCGAACATCGCAGCCGGCCAGAAAGTGATCGTGGCCCGTCCTGGTGCAACATTGCCGGGTGACATCAAAATCAAAAAAGCGAAACTGCGCGGAGAAGAATCGAACGGCATGATCTGCTCGCTGCAGGAATTGGGCATCGAAAGCAAGCTCGTCCCGAAAGCTTACGCGGAAGGCATCTACGTGTTGCCGGAAGAAGCGGAAACAGGAAGCGACGTTATCACGAATTTCGATTTGGATGATACCATTTTGGAATTGGGATTGACGCCTAACCGTGCAGATGCGATGAGCATGATCGGCGTTGCCTATGAAGTCGGCGCTATTTTATCGGAAGACGTAAAATTGCCGGAAATCAGCTATACCGAAGCTGCCGAACCAGCAAGCTCGTTGTTGACGCTGAACATCGATGCACCGGAAGCGAATCCATTGTATGTGGCGAAAGTTGTCCGCAACGTCGAAGTGAAAGAGTCGCCGATGTGGCTTCAGCAGCGCTTGATGGCAGCTGGCGTGCGTCCGCATAATAATATTGTCGATGTTACCAATTACGTCTTGATGGAATACGGCCAGCCGCTTCACGCGTTCGATTACGATTCGTTGAAAACCGGCAACATCACAGTTCGCCATGCTAAAGAAGGCGAAATGATTACAACGCTCGATAACGCAGAGCGCAAGCTGTCTGCCCATAACCTGGTCATTACGAACGGTGAAGACCCAGTGGCGCTTGCGGGCGTCATGGGTGGGGCGAATTCAGAAGTCAGCGCTTCGACGACAACGATTGTCATTGAATCCGCTTATTTCGCATCCGGCTCGATCCGCCAGACTTCGAAAGACCATAATCTGCGCAGCGACGCAAGCTCGCGCTACGAAAAAGGCGTCGACCCGAACCGCGTCATTCCGGCTGCAGAACGTGCTGCTAGTTTGATCGCTGAACTTTCTGGCGGAGAAGTATTGTCCGGTTCGGTCATGTTCGACGCATTGGATAAAGAAGAGAAAATCGTCACGGTTTCGCCTGACTTCATCAATGCACGTCTAGGGATGAAGATTTCATTCGAAGAAATGATGCGCATCCTGAAACGATTGAAATTCAATACAGAAGCGATCAACGGCCAATTGGTGATTTCAGTGCCGACGCGCCGCCAAGACATCCAGATCGAAGAAGACGTCGTGGAAGAAATTGCACGCCTGCACGGCTACGATGAAATCCCGGCGACATTGCCGGAGATGGAAACGACGCCAGGCGGCTTGACGCCGTATCAGCACAAGCGCCGCATCGTCCGCAATTATTTGGAAGGCGCAGGCTTGCTGCAGGCGATTACGTATTCGCTGACTTCCAGCAAATCAGCGCAGCAATTCGCATTAGCGAAAACTGAAATGACGCGCTTGCTGATGCCGATGAGCGAAGAGCGCAGCACGCTTCGCCAAAGCCTGTTGCCGCACCTTTTGGAATCGGTATCGTTCAACACGGCACGCCGCAGTGATTCGGTTGCTCTTTATGAAACAGGAGCGGTATTCCTTAGAAAAAATGATGAGTATAAAAAAATAAAGAAAAAGTTAGAAGCTACAGTTGGTGTAAATAATGAAGAAGTTGTTGAATTGCTGGATGAGGAAGAGCATTTGGCAGTCGCCATGACGGGCTTATGGCTGGATAACTCTTGGCAAGGCGAGAAAAAATCGGTAGATTTCTTCGTTCTGAAAGGAATCGTCGAAGGACTCGCCGCAAAACTTGGCGTTGCACTCGAATTCGAGCGCGGGCAAATGGACGGCTTGCATCCCGGGCGTACAGCGTACATTATCAAAGACGGCAACCGCATCGGCGTTATCGGCCAATTGCATCCGTCGGAACAAGCGGCACGCGACTTGAAAGACACAATCGTGCTGGAAATGAACTTGGCAGTCCTGTTGAATGCCGAGCCGGAAGCCTTGCTTTACACGCCAGTTCCGCGCTATCCATCGATGTCCCGCGACGTTGCCCTAGTGCTTTCGAAAATTGTCGAAGCAGGATCGATCGAAAACACGATCCGCAACGCAGGCGGCAAATTGCTGAAACAAGTGCGCGTCTTCGATTTATACGAAGGCGACAACATGGAAGAAGGCAAAAAATCAGTGGCCTTCTCACTGACTTACTTCGATCCGGAGAAAACCTTGACTGATGAAGAAGTAACGCGTGTGCACGAAAAAGTTCTGTCGGCATTGAAAGATGCAGGAGCCGAACTGCGCAGCTAATAAATCAGGCAGTTAGACGTATCAAAAAGTGGAGCCAAAATGGCTTCACTTTTTTTATTTACTTTACAAAAAATAAAAGGCAATTAATCCATTTAATTAGTTAAAAATATCTATTTTTATTTAAAGTATGTGATAATATATATTCATGAGTTAGAATTTTGCGGTAAAAAGTACTACGAATAAGGAAGAATAATGTTTTAAGGGAGATGAGCAGAAGTGAAAAGCGTGCTTCTAAACAATAAGGGCTTAACATTGGTAGAAATATTGGCGACGCTGGCACTCATCGGCATCGTCTTTGTAGGCGTCATGTCCATTTTCCCTCAAATGTCATTATTTAATGAAAAGACTTATACCAAATTAGACACGATGAATTTGGCGAGGCAGGAAATCAGTGAAATGAAAGCATTGACCTTCACCGGTACACCCGTTGAAATACGCCAAAAGCTTGTGGCGGATCCGTTAATGGCTTATTCTTCAAACCCTCTTTTAAATGAAACAGGGCCTGGCGGAGAAATAATCCACTACTTCAAGAAAACCAAAGGCACTTATGAATATGAATTGCGGTTTTATGAAACGCCCAAGTTCACGGGCGAAGCGTCGCTAGGGAAGCTTTATCAGGTTCACTTAACAGTAAAGACCGGACAGACATTTAATAGTGAAACATTTGCGTATATTGAAGTGAATTAAAGGGGTGAGGAAAATCGGCTTTAAGTTGATAAACAATGAAAGAGGCGTAACACTGCTCGAACTTATCGCTGCACTTTTGCTTGCCTCATTAGTAGTGGGAATTTTAATGACTTCTTTTTCAATCGGCGCCAAACACAATGTATCAGCTTCCGACACACTTAGGGTGCAGCAAGAAGCCAATCTGGTGATCGCTAAAATCAGCGCTAAACACCGGAGCGGTGAATGTTATAACCTGAAAGAAACAGGAGGGAAACTGTTCTTTGTATCGTATAAAACCGGTACAGCAATCCCATGCTCAGAAGAATTGACAGTTGAAGCCGTATCCGATAGTTCATACGAGTATAAAGTAAATACCAATGGTTTTCTTGGAAATCCCAAGAAATGTGATTTGAAATTGGAACTAACTGTGAAGAGCGGAACGAGGGAAGTCGTTTTGAATTCGACCATTTCTCGAATAAAAACTGAGGGGGCCTGTGGACCATGAACAAGCTTAAAGAAGAAGGCGGCTATACTTTAATCATTGCACTTTTATTGATTGTATTATTTATGGGGATGTCAGCAGTATTTGTTCAAGCTTCTTTAAGCCATGCCACGCAGGAACAAACAGTGGATCAAGGGAATCTCGCAGTCTCTGCAGCGGAAATGGGCGTAGAGAAGTACTCGAAAGAAGCTGAGAATGCTTTTGCAAAGACCTACGCAAAAGTGAACGCATCGGCTTTGCTTAAGAAAAAAGCACTTGAAGCCGAAGTGAAAAAGTATCCCAATCATGCGGACTTAAATACAATTTGCCTAAAAGCGAATAAACCCGTTATGCAGGACTGGATTCAATGTAATATCGACAAATACGATGAAGAGTTGAGAACTGAATTCTTTAATGAAATGCAGGTCCAATTAAGTTTGATCAACAAAGATGAAGTGGCAGTTAGTGATACATTATCGCATGAACTGGCAAGCATCTCGCTTTTGCCAATGACCGCGACAGACAAGACGATTAATTTGAAAATGGATGTTATCGGTGAAAAAAGTGAACCGAACCAGGTGCCATCTGCATCCAAAACTGTACTAAGATCAAAAAAGCTGCCTACTGAATTGAATTTTCCGGAAGTGCCGTTTTTTAATGATGATTCAGTATCGGAAGTAGAGGTGAAATGGGGGGAAACCATAACTGAAGTGACGAATTTTTTCCCGCAATTAGTCGATAAACCATTAGCGGCATGTCCATCCGCTGCCAGCATCACAGCGGATATGCCTCCATGCAAATATACTGGCGTAATAACTGAAGCATATTTAAAGGCATTGAAAGATGCCAATGTAGATGGATCATTCTATATCAAAGTAGATAAATTCCCTCAGCAAATAAATAATTTCAATGCCTACAATATACCGATACTAGCCGACAGTGGTTCCATTACGACTCAACCCAATATTAACCAAACAGACAATTTAACGCTTTACTATAAAGGGCTGTTGGCGTTGCAAAATACCAACGTTCACACGAATAATAATTTTATAGTCGCTGAAATAATAACTTTCCAAAACAACCAAAACATCTATAATAATACAATTATTAATATTGGGAACACTGCAAAGAGCACCTATACGGCCAGCAAAGTTAAAATTAATGATGGCTCTAAGTTATGTGTGAATTTAGATGGGATTACACCTTCACCGGCTGATATGTTTGCGAAAATTGATGTAAGTGAAACGAATGGAAGCAGCAGCTCGGATTTAGCGGTCAGGGGCACTGGTAAGATTTATCTCTTCTCCAAAACTGGTCCTGCAACAGTATTGCCAAGCAATGCAAAAGTGGTTTACTTTAATGATCCGACGAAATTCTTGGAAAACTGTGGAGTTGCTGTTAATTACAATGTTGAAGGTGTAGAGATATTCGGTCTTCCGCTCCTCATTTCAGATATGGAATGGGATGTAGATATGGATGTTACCTATTAAATAAAAAACGAAATCCGAGGATTTCGTTTTTTATTTGTAAATTCATTAGTACTAAATACTTAAATAATACTTCTTTTTCACCAAAGGTATGTTAATATAAGAATGTTCGAAAAATTAGAAACCAAATAAAAAAAGCTTAAGGGACCTCCCCTTAAGCTTTAAAATACTCGTAAGTTGTTGATTACCGTCTTTTCGCGGCAAGGTCTTTCGCTTTCTTCGTATTAGCAAAATGGACTTTCGTCAACGACTGCAAAAAAGCGTCTCCGTGTTTCAGCAAAATTTTCGCGGCGGCTTCATCTACGATTTTACCGGCACCTTTTGGCAATGTGACGCCAGCTTTTTGGCTCAAAGCGTCCATTTCTTCCAAAAAGGCAACACGGGCGATGATGGAAGCGCAAGCGACAGATACGTGCAAGCCTTCCGCTTTTGTCGAGAACAGGACATTTTCGCGGACGATCTCAGGTTCATCTTTGATGTGCTTGTAATAAATGCCGCGTTCAGCGAATTGGTCGATAAGGATGGCATCAGGTTTCACAGGTTCGATTTTGCTGAGCACATGCTTCAGTGCCTGGTTATGGAGCAGCGCCTTGATTTTTCCTTGCGACCAGCCTTTGCTTTGGACCGCGTTATACTTCTCATTTTTCAGCGTTAAGACGCTATGGTTGAATGCTGCTTTCAGATCCGGCGCAATTTTGCGCATGTAATCATCTGTCAGCAATTTGGAATCTTTGACCCCGAGCTCATGCGCAAGAGCTACTCCTTCGCTTGGCACAAAGCAGGCGGCGACGGTGATGGGCCCGAAGAAATCTCCGGTGCCGGTTTCGTCGGAGCCCAATACGGATTTATGGGCAAAGTCGGGGGGCAGGACGTCGCCTTTAGCGGAAGAAACCTTTGCCGCTGTGGTGGAAGCGGATCCCCATTTCGCCGCTTCGCGCTCTGCGCCGGCACCTTGGAACATCACTTTGCCGGAGGTGTAGACGGTGACGACCGTATCTGAGAGTTTTGCAGTAAAACGTACATACTGCGCCTTCGCTGCGATTTTCTTATTATCGTAATGCTTGATGATTTGGAGGAGGCTTTCCTCTGGAAGTTTCAGCACGGTGTTGGACATGGGGGAGTCCCCTTTCTAATAATTCACATTCTAGTTCGGTTCATGTTATGATTATGTATAGGATTTCTAAGGAGGGGTGGAGCATTGTCAGAGCAACATAAGATTCGTACATCGGTCGAAATCTACGGCTATACCTATAAACTTACAGGCACAGAAACATCCGGCCATATGCGGCTAGTAGCGTCAATCGTTGATGAGAAGATGCGTGAATTCCATGCAATGAATCCATCTCTCGACAGTTCGAAGCTCGCTGTATTGGCTGCGATCAATACGGTACATGATAATCTTAAACTTAAAGAGCAGGTAGAACAATTAGAAAATGAATTGAAAAAGTTGAAGGGCTGACGTACATGCTTGATATTATTTTATTGATTTTATTGATTGGCGGCATCATAGTAGGCGCAAAGCGGGGCTTCGTGCTCCAGCTGGTACATATGGTTGGGTTTGTCATCGCGTTGATCGTGGCTTATGTCTATTATAAGCCGCTGGCAGAGTATTTTGTATTATGGATTCCTTATCCGGCAGTCGATAGCGACTCGCGTTTCACGATTGCCATCGAACAGCTTGATCTGGACCAGACCTTCTATCAATTGTTCGCATTCGCATTGATTTTCTTTGCGGTTAAATTTGCATTAAACTTGATTGCCTCGATGTTCGATTTCCTGAAGTTTTTGCCGGTGCTCGGTTTCCTCAGCAAAATCTTGGGAGCGCTTTTGGGCTTCATCGAAGCGTATTTGCTATTGTTCATACTCCTATACGTTCTGGCTTTATTGCCGGTTGGCACGATCCAAGGTTATTTGGAAAACTCAGGGATCGCGAAGTCGATTCTGGAAAACACACCTTATTTCTCCGAGAAAGTGAAGGAATGGTGGTATATTTATATGTAAGGCGAGAGGAGTTGCCCCGACACCAATGGGGCAGCTCCTTGTTACTGTCCGAGAATTACCGCAGCGGTTTTGCGGAATATCGGTATATTAAAATTAAAAATCTATGTAATTGAATTGCAGAAATAACTTGTTAAACACCGCTCAGGACGCTTTGGGCATGGCTTTCGCAATGAGCCGAGAAGAGCACTCGTCTCATTACTACGCCTAGCCCCTTGACGCGCCTTCGCTTAATAAGCTTGATGAAAATAAGAGAGCTACAATAATAGAAATTTCATTAAGATACGGAGCAAAACTGCCGAGACGCCTGCGGGAAAGCGAGACAGCCGAGACCCTGCAGGAGCGAAGCGACGAAGCGGCTCGGCGCTCGCCCGCGGCAAGCGAGGCTGTTTTTGCGGAGTATCGGTTACATCCACATTTTTAAAAACAAATAATTTTGCTGCAGACAAGTCATATTACCGGAGGCTTATCATGAACAAAAAAATCATCATCAGAACGCTTGAGAAAATAGCGGTTTATATGGAAATCAAAGGGGAAAACCCGTTTAAAGTCAGTGCTTTCCGCAAAGCGGCACAAGCGCTGGAACTGGATCAGCGGAGCTTGGACGAAATCGAAGATGTGACGAAGCTGAAAGGCATCGGCAAAGGCACGGGAGAAGTCATCGCGGATTTGATCGCAACTGGCAAATCGTCGGTGCTTGAGGAATTGCAGGAAGAAGTGCCGAAAGGGCTGATTCCGTTATTGAAATTGCCAGGCATGGGCGGCAAGAAGATTGCGAAATTGTATAAAGAGCTGGGCATTGATTCGGCGGAAGCGTTGAAGCAGGCCTGCCTGGACCACGAAATCCAGAAACTGCCGGGCTTCGGCCCGAAATCCGAAGACAAGATTTTGAAGGAATTGACCGATTTCGAATCGAAACCTGGCCGCCATCCGATTTGGAAAACGGAAGAAGCGGTCAAATTTGTTGAGGAGATTCTTGGGGCGATCGAAGGCATCAGCGAGTTTTCAGTTGCTGGCAGCTACCGCCGTACGAAAGAAACCAGCAAAGACCTTGATTTCATCATCGCAACGTCTGACCCTAAAACAGTGAAAGAAAAGCTGCTCGCAGCATTGCCTGTCCAGGAAACAATTGCATCGGGCGATACGAAAGTATCGGTGACGGTTGAATTTCAGGATCCTATCGATATTGATTTCCGTTTGGTGGCGCCGGAGGAATTCATTACCGCGCTCCATCATTTCACGGGCTCGAAAGACCATAATGTGCGGATGCGCCAATTGGCCAAATCGCAAAATAAGAAAATCAGCGAATACGGCGTGGAGCAGCCGGATGGCTCTATCGCGACATTTAGTTCTGAAGCTGATTTTTATGCCCATTTCGGTTTGCCGTTCATTCCGCCTTCTGTAAGAGAAGACGGCCGGGAAATCGACCGGCTGGAGGAGTTGCCGAATTTGGTTGCGCTCGAAGACATCACAGCCGATATGCACATGCACACGACGTGGTCAGACGGCGCGCATTCACTGACGGAAATGGTGGAAGCCGTGCGCAGCAAAGGCTATAGCTACATGGCCATTACCGACCATTCCCAATACTTGAAAGTGGCGAACGGCTTGACGCCGGAGCGCTTGTTGCAGCAGAACGCGGAAATCCGTGAGCTGAATAAAAAATACGATGATTTCGACATTTTATCCGGAACGGAAATGGATATTTTGCCGGATGGCTCACTCGATTTTGACGATGAAGTGTTGGGACAGCTTGACTTTGTCATTGCCAGCATCCATTCGAGTTTCCAGCAGCCCCGCGAACAGATCATGGAACGCATCCTGACAGCGATGAAAAATCCGCTTGTCGATATGATTGCCCATCCGACAGGCCGCATTGTCGGACAGCGCGACGGCTATGATCCGGATGTCGAACAATTGCTCGACTGGGCAAAAGAGTACGGCAAAATCGTTGAATTGAATGCCAGCCCGTACCGCTTGGACTTAGCCGTTGAATATTTGGAAATGGCTCAGGAAAAAGGTGTGCCTGTGGCGATCAACACGGACGCACACGCGGCCGAACAGCTTGAAGTCATGGCTATCGGGGTAAAACATGCCCAAAAAGCCTGGCTGAAGAAAGACAATGTCGTCAACACGTGGCCGCTTGAGCGGCTGCGTGCATTTATCAAAAAGTAGGAGGTGTCCCGCGTGATTGCAGAACGCGCTTTAAGAACACTGGAATTTTATAAAATCCGCAGCGAAGTAGCGCGGTATTGCACGTCTTCACTCGGCAAAGCCCATATCGACGGATTATTGCCGTCGATTGAAATAAACGAAGTAAACCGCCTGTTGGAAGAAATGGATGAAGGGGCGGCGATTATCCGCACCAAAGGAAATGTGCCGATGGGCGGGATTTTCGATATCCGCATGCACGCAAAACGCGCACAAATCGGCGGTTCACTCAGCCCGATGGAATTGATGGAAGTCTCGTCGACCATCCGTGCCAGCCGGATTTTGCGCCAATTCTTCGAAAGTATTCGTGAAGAAGGCGCTATCTCGATTCCGCATTTCCTTGCGAAAAAAGAGGCGATGCCGATTTTGACGCAATTGGAACACGATATCAATATGTGCATCGATGACAATGGCGGAGTGCTCGACAGCGCGAGCCCAGGCCTTCGAACCATCCGCCAGCAATTGCGCGCCCAGGAAAGCCGTGTTCGTGAACGGCTGGAAAGCTTGGTGCGCGGCAAAAACGCAGCGAAAATGCTGTCGGATACGATCGTTACGATCCGCAACGACCGTTTCGTCATCCCGGTCAAACAGGAATACCGCAGCCACTACGGCGGCATCGTCCATGACCAATCGTCATCGGGCCAGACCTTATTTATTGAACCTGATGCGGTCGTGCAGGCAAACAATGAAGTACGCCGATTGAAAATGAAAGAAAAAGAAGAAATCGACCGCATTCTTCAGATGCTTTCTTCACAAGTGCAGGAAGTGGCCCATGACTTGTTCGGCTTGGTCGAAGTGTTGGGTGAATTGGACCTCGTTTTCGCGAAAGCGAAATACGGAGCGGAACATAAATGCACGAAGCCTGAGATGAACACAGAAGGCTATATCAAATTGAAAAAAGCGCGGCATCCGTTGATTCCGGCCGATGAAGTAGTGGCAAACGATATCGAATTCGGGCGCGACATCACGGCAATCGTCATTACCGGACCGAATACGGGCGGTAAAACCGTGACGCTGAAAACCGTTGGGCTGTTTACACTGATGGCGCAAGCGGGCATTCCTGTCCCGGCGCTGGACGGTTCAGAGCTAGCAGTATTCGATCAGGTATTCGCTGATATCGGCGATGAACAATCGATTGAGCAAAGTTTGAGTACATTTTCATCTCATATGGTCAACATCGTTGACATCCTGTCGAAATTTGACAGCAATTCGTTGGTCATTTTCGATGAACTCGGCGCCGGCACGGATCCGCAGGAAGGGGCCGCGCTTGCCATTTCCTTGCTTGATGAAGTCCATGGCCGCGGTGCACGCGTCATTGCGACGACCCATTACCCGGAACTGAAGGCATACGGCTATAACCGGCCAGGCGTTGCGAACGCCAGTGTGGAATTCGATGTGGAAACACTGAGCCCGACGTACCGCTTATTGATCGGCGTCCCTGGGCGCAGCAACGCGTTTGAAATTTCGAAGCGCCTCGGTTTGCCGGAGCACATCATCAGCCACGCCAAGAGCTTTACGGGCACGGACCGCAGGGAAGTCGATTCGATGATTGCTTCACTTGAAAAAAGCCGCAGAGAGTCCGAACAGGACGCTGAACAGGCAGCTGAATTGCGTGCCGAAGCTACTAGCCTGAAAAAAGACCTTGAGCAGCAATTGAAGGATTACGAAAGCCAGAAAGAGAAACTTGAAGACAAAGCAAAAGAAAAAGCGCGCAAAATCGTTGAAGAAGCGACGCGCGAAGCCGAAGCGGTCATGTCTGAACTGCGCAAGATGCAGATGAATCAAACATCCAGCGTCAAAGAACATCAATTAATTGAAGCAAAAAAACGCCTCGAGGCAGCGATGCCAGAGAATCGCGTGTTGAAAAAAGCCGCGAAAGCAAACCAGCAGCATGTCCTGAAAGTGAACGATGAAGTGAAAGTCATTTCATTCGGCCAAAAAGGCACGTTGGTGGAAAAAGTATCGGACAAAGAATGGATTGTCCAGATTGGCATCCTGAAAATGAAACTCGCAGAATCCGATCTGTCGTATACGAAACCTGAAAAACAGAAAGAAACACGGACGATGGCAACGCTGCAAAACCGCGACAGCCATATTAAACTTGAACTCGACTTGCGCGGCGAACGCTACGAAGATGCCTTGATGCGGGTTGAAAAGTACATTGATGATGCGTTATTATCGAATTACCATCAAGTGTCAATCATCCACGGAAAAGGGACTGGCGCATTGCGGCAAGGAGTCCAGCAATACTTAAAAAAACATCCGAGAGTCAAAGGCTATCGTTTCGGTGAAGCGGGCGAAGGCGGATCCGGTGTCACGATTGCTGAGTTGAAGTAAGTTATATAGGGGAGAAATGAGAATGTCGGAAACTGGTTTTTGGACCCATCCGCTCGTTGAAACAGCTGGATATTTCAGTGTGGTCGTGCTGTGCTTGATCGTTTCAATGGTACTTTTTGAAATCGTCACGAAATACAAGAACTGGGAAGAAATTAAAAAAGGGAATGTTGCGGTTGCGATGGCGACAGGCGGCAAAATCTTCGGCATCACGAATATCTTCCGCTTTTCAATCGATCAGCATAATTCCTTGGTGGAAATGATCGGCTGGGGCTTATACGGTTTTGCGCTGTTGATATTCGCGTATCTATTGTTTGAATTCCTGACCCCTCGATTTAAAGTGGACGAAGAAATTGAAAACGATAACCGTTCCGTCGGCTTTATCTCCTTGACGATTTCTGTCGGGCTGTCATTTGTCATCGGAGCAAGTATTTCATAGGAGTTGTAAACGATGGAAAACCTCATCAAAATACTGTTCGTGTTTTGCGTGCTGTTTGTAATAGTGGGAGTCATCTTCCTTTTTGTTTTTTAAATAAATCAGGCTGTCCGGAAAGTCGCTCTGACTTTTCTGGGCAGTTTTTGTTTTTAATGCTGCTTTTCAAAGGTAAACGGGCACTTTCGCATTTCTTGATGTCCAGCTGCAACGGCCAGGTTCTCGGGTCTAAGACGTTCTGGCTATGCGGCTAAAAACACGCCGCTTTGCCAGTCCATCTTACGCTTTTCGAACCTAAACGGCCGTTTCCGCATTTCTTGTTGAAAGCCCTTTCAATGTCGATTATAATAAAAGTAGGAATATTTTCACTATTCTTTATTTTAGAAGGAGGAAGAAAGAATGACAGAGAAACCGTGGCTCGCTCATTATCCGCCAGAAATTCCTCACACGCTTCAATATCCGAGTATGCCGGTACAGGAGTATTTGACTCAGGCCCACGAACAGTTTCCGGAGAAAGTCGCCATCCATTTCCTGGGGAAAGATGTGACGTACAACGAGCTTTATGATTCCGCGATGAAATTTGCGAATTATTTGCAGAAGCTCGGGATTCAAAAAGGGGACCGCGTCGCGATCATGTTGCCGAACGGACCGCAGGCGGTTATCAGTTTCTACGGTATCCTATATGCCGGCGGCGTCGTCGTCATGACAAACCCGCTTTACACGGAACGTGAAATTGCGTACCAGATGAACGATTCCGGAGCACGTTTGATTGTCACGCTGGACCTTCTGTATCCGCGCGTCGCAAAAGTGCTGAAAGAGACGAAACTGGAGAATGTTGTGGTCACGGCGATTAAGGATTATCTGCCATTCCCGAAAAACATCATTTATCCGTTCATTCAGAAACGGCAGACAGGCCTCAGCGTAAAAGTCGAACACCGCGGCATCAACCATCAATTCCTGGAGATCATGAAAATCGCTTCGACCGATGTGAAGAAGCCGGAATTCGATTTCGAACACGATTTGGCATTGCTGCAATACACTGGCGGCACGACCGGATCACCGAAAGGCGTCATGCTGACGCATAAAAACCTGATTTCCAATGCAACCATGTGTGATGCTTGGCTGTACAAATGCAAAAAGGGCGAAGAGACGATCATGGGCATTATCCCGTTATTCCACGTCTACGGCTTGACGACGGTTCTTATTCTTTCCGTTATGCAAGGCAATCGGATGGTGCTGCTGCCGAAATTCGATCCTGAAACGGCATTGAAGACGATCAATAAACAAAAGCCGACTTTATTCCCTGGCGCACCGACATTGTACATCGGCTTAATGAACCACCCGGACATCGCGAAATACGATTTGTCTTCCATCGAAGCTTGCTTGAGCGGATCTGCTCCTCTGCCAGCAGAAGTACAAGAAAAGTTCGAGAAAATCACGGGCGGGAAATTGGTCGAAGGCTACGGCTTGACCGAAACTTCGCCAGTCAGCCACTCAAACCTTGTCTGGGGAGAACGCACAAAAGGATCGATCGGCTATCCATATCCGGATACCGACAGCAAAATCTTCTTGCCTGGCACGACGGAAGAAGTGCCGCATGGTGAAATCGGCGAAATCGCCATCAAAGGCCCGCAAGTGATGCAAGGATACTGGAACCGACCGGAAGATACCGCCGCTACAATTGTTGACGGTTGGCTGTTGACTGGAGACCTCGGCTATATGGATGAAGGCGGCCATTTCTTCATTGTCGACCGCAAAAAAGACATGATCATTGCCGGTGGATTCAATATTTATCCGCGCGAGATCGAAGAAGTGCTGTATGAACACGAAGCAGTGCAAGAATGCGTCGTAGCTGGAATTCCGGATCCATACCGCGGAGAAACAGTAAAAGCTTACATTGTCTTGAAAGAAGGGTATACTGTAACAGAAGAAGAATTCGATAAGTATTGCCGCGAACACTTGGCGTCATTCAAGGTTCCGCGCATTTACGAGTTCCGCAAAGAATTGCCGAAAACGGCAGTAGGGAAAATCCTGCGGCGGTCGCTGGTCGATGAAGAGCGCGCAAAACAAAGCGAAGCGATTCCTTCCTAAGCGGATAAGCGCATAAAAGCTTGACACAATATTCCTTAAACTATAATATGAAAATATGAATGAACCGCCATTCATATTTTCATATTTTTTTGGGTGGTGATGAATTGGTAAAGAAGGATAAACCGAAATACAAGCAAATCATCGATGCGGCCGTAATCGTAATTGCTGAAAATGGCTACCATCAGGCGCAGGTCTCGAAAATCGCGAAACAAGCAGGCGTCGCAGATGGCACCATCTATTTATATTTCAAGAATAAAGAAGACATCCTGATCTCGGTCTTTCAGGAAAAAATGGGGCTGTTCGTCAGCAAGCTGGGTGACATACTCGAACAGGAAGTGTCCGCTTCGGACAAACTGCAATTGATGATCAAAAGCCATTTCGATTTGCTTGCGAACGATCTGCACCTTGCCATCGTCACCCAGCTGGAGCTCCGGCAATCGAACCACGAGCTCCGCATAAAAATAAATGGCGTGTTGAGGGAGTATTTATTGTTAATGGACAAAATCCTCGTCAATGGGATGGAGACCGGGGAATTTGATAAAGACATGGATATCCGTTTAGCAAGGCAAATGGTTTTTGGTACAATGGATGAGACCATCACCACCTGGGTGATGAATGACCATAAATACGATTTGGTCAGTTTGGCGCCAAAAGTTCATCGACTGTTGATGAAGGGTATGCGTGCATAAGAGAGGGGCTAATCGAATGGAATTTATCAGTTGGAAAAAAGAGGACGGCGTTGCAATTGCGACCATCAACCGTCCGCCAGCGAATGCGTTATCGCGTTCATTGATCCTCGAAGTCGGCAACTTGCTTGATGAAGTAGCGAATGATGAAGAAGTCCGCGCAATCGTCCTTCACGGAGAAGGCAGATTCTTTTCAGCGGGAGCAGACATCAAGGAATTCACTGAAGTAAGTTCAGGCGAAGAATTCTCGAAGCTTTCAGCAAGCGGGCAAGCAGTTTTTGAACGGCTCGAAACGTTTCACAAACCAGTGCTGGCAGCCATTCACGGAGCGGCTCTGGGCGGAGGCCTGGAACTGGCGATGAGTTGCCATATGCGATTTGTCAGTGAAAATGCTAAACTGGGATTACCGGAGTTGCAGCTAGGGCTGATTCCCGGTTTTGCAGGCACACAGCGCCTTCCGAGATACGTCGGCGTAGCGAAAGCGGCCGAAATGCTATTGACGAGTGATCCGATTACAGGAACGGAAGCAGCTCAATTGGGCTTGGCGAACCGCGCCTACCCTGAAGCAGACCTGCTTTCGGAAACGCTTACAATTGCAAAGAAAATTGCGAAAAAGAGCCCGGTTTCCGTGAAAGCGGCAATCGACATGCTCCAATACGCAAAACCTGCTTCTTATTATGAAGGGGTTAAAGCGGAAGCCGGATCATTCGGGACAGTATTTGTTTCGGAAGACGCGAAAGAAGGCATCCAGGCTTTCCTGGAAAAAAGACACGCACAATTCAAAGGGAAATAATACTTGGGAGGTTTACGTTCATGAACATTTATGTATTGGTAAAACGCACTTTTGACACAGAAGAAAAACTGGTGATTTCTAACGGCCAGATCCAGGAAGACGGCGCCGAATTCATCATCAATCCTTACGATGAGTATGCGATCGAAGAAGCAATCACAGTACGCGACGCGCACGGCGGCGAAGTGACTGTCATTACAATGGGCGGAGAAGAAGCAGAGAAGCAGCTTCGCACAGCATTGGCGATGGGGGCGGACAAAGCCGTTCTGATCAACACGGAAGATGACGTGGAAGAAATGGACCAGTTTACTTCAGCATACATATTGGCTGAGTACTTGAAAGATAAAAACCCGGACTTGATCCTTGCAGGAAACGTTGCAATCGATGGCGGTTCTGGCCAAGTCGGACCGCGCGTTGCTGACTTGTTGGGCATCAACTACGTGACGACAATCACAGACCTTAAAATCGACGGCACAACTGTAACGATCACAAGAGACATCGAAGGCGACGCGGAAGAGCTTGAAACGTCATTGCCACTTTTGGTAACGGCACAGCAAGGCTTAAACGAACCGCGCTACCCATCACTTCCAGGAATCATGAAAGCGAAGAAAAAGCCGCTTGAAGAACTGGAATTGGATGATCTTGACATCGAAGAAGACGATGTAGAAGCGAAAACAGAAACAATCGAAATCTACTTGCCGCCTAAAAAAGCTGCTGGCCGCGTACTACAGGGTGACCTTTCAGCGCAAGTCACTGAACTAGTCGGCTTGCTGCGCAACGAAGCGAAAGTCATTTAATCCAATAAAATCGGTTAAATAAATCATTCCGAGCATTTTCACATCTACTTAGGGGGTATACGGACAATGGCAAAAAAAGTATTAGTATTGGCGGAAACGCGCGAAGGCGCATTGCGCAACGTATCATTTGAAGCAATTGCCGCTGCGAAGCAAATTTCGGGCGGAGGAGAAGTGGTTGCGGTTCTTTTGGGAGACGCAGTCAGCGATTTCGGCCAGGAATTGGTGAACTACGGCGCAGACCGCGTCGTAACAGTTGAACACCCGCATTTGAAGCATTATACATCTGACGGCTACGGCCAGGCGTTCATGGCTATTGTAGAACAGGAAAGCCCGGAAGCTTTGGTTTTCGGACATACAGCAGTCGGCAAAGACTTGTCGCCGAAAATCGCTTCTAAGCTGCAAACAGGTTTGATTTCAGATGTGACGGCAATCGAAGGCGAAGGCGACGACGCAGTATTCGTTCGCCCGATCTATTCAGGCAAAGCATTTGAAAAAGTGAAAAACAAAGAAGGCGTTTCGTTTATCACAGTTCGCCCGAACAACATCACTCCACTTGCAAAAGAAGAGCGTTCAGGCGACATCAGCTCATTGTCAGTAGACATCACAAACTTGCGTACGATCATCAAAAACGTTGTCCGCAAATCGACTGAAGGCGTTGACTTGTCAGAAGCCAAAGTTATCGTAGCAGGAGGCCGCGGCGTCAAGAGTGCAGACGGTTTCGCACCGTTGCAAGAACTTGCCAACCTATTGGGCGGCGCAGTCGGCGCATCTCGTGGAGCATGTGACGCGGACTACGTAGATTACTCATTGCAAATCGGCCAAACAGGTAAAGTCGTTACACCGGACCTTTACATCGCAGCCGGAATCTCAGGCGCAATCCAGCATTTGGCGGGTATGTCCAACTCGAAAGTCATCGTTGCCATCAACAAAGATCCGGAAGCGAACATCTTCAAAGTAGCGGATTACGGCATCGTCGGCGATTTGTTCGAAGTCATCCCGATGTTGACTGAAGAATTCAAGAAAGTAATGTAATAAAATAAGACACGCAGAAATGTGGGTCTTGAATAATAGGGAGGGCTGTCGAGAAATTCTCGACAGCCTTTTTCTTTCGATGCTGTCGGAAGAGTTTTGTTTCATTTAAAGGTGAATCTAAATACTGAATCATTCTTTAGTCGAAAACCTAATAGATTACTGTCTGTATTTCAATGATATCTCCAGATATGTAGCAAAACTGCCGAGACGCCTGCGGGAAAGCGAGACAGCTGAGACCCTGCAGGAGCGCAGCGACGAAGCGGCTCAGCGCTCGCCCGCGGCAAGCGAGGCAGTTTTGCGGAATATCGGTATTAAAAAACTCTCGTTTATTCGAACAAAATTGGGGTAAATAAACAATAGGCATATAAATAGCTAGACCATTTAGCGCATGATATAATCGTTTTAGATTTTGTTTATAACCCAAGGAGGAATTATTAATGGCTATCGTTAAAGGAACAGACCAAAACTTTTCACAAGAAATTTCTGAAGGCCTAGTACTAGTAGACTTTTGGGCTGCATGGTGCGGACCTTGTAAAATGATCGCTCCAGTACTTGAAGAATTGGATGCAGATATGAACGGCAAAGTGAAAATCGTGAAAGTGGACGTGGATGAAAACCAAGGCACTGCCAGCGAATACGGCATCATGTCAATTCCAACACTTCTTTTGATGAAAGACGGACAGCCTGTAGATAAAGTTGTCGGCTTCCGCCCTAAAGAAGCATTGGCTGAATTGGTTAACCAACACGCATAATTCTTAACCGGGTCCAGAAATGGCACCCGGTTTTTTAATAGGGTGAGAATATGGCAAACACATTGATCCAGCATAAATTAGCAATTCTGCCTGACCAGCCAGGCTGTTATTTGATGAAAGACCGGCAAAATACGGTCATTTACGTCGGCAAGGCAAAAGTGCTGAAAAACCGGGTGCGTTCGTATTTCACGGGCAGCCACGATGCGAAAACACAGCGGCTCGTCGGTGAAATCGAGGATTTTGAATACATTGTCACGTCCTCGGACATCGAAGCGTTGATCCTGGAATTGAATTTGATCAAAAAACACGATCCCAAATACAACATCATGCTGAAAGACGATAAGTCTTATCCGTACTTGAAAATAACTGGCGAACGCCATCCGAAGCTGATCACGACGCGGCAAGTGAAAAAGGACAAAGGCAAGTATTTCGGCCCTTATCCGAATGCCTATGCGGCGAGTGAGACGAAAAAGCTGCTGGACCGGCTTTATCCATTGCGGAAATGCCATACGATGCCGGACCGGGCTTGCCTTTATTACCATATGGGCCAATGCTTGGCGCCGTGCATCAAACCGGTTGAAAAAGAAACTTATCAGGAAATGATCGACAGCATTACGAAATTCTTGAACGGCGGCTTCCGCGACGTCAAACAGGACCTCATTGAAAAGATGTCCGAAGCGGCTGAAAATCTGGAATTCGAACGGGCAAAAGAATACCGCGACCAGATTGCGCATATCGAAACCGTCATGGAAAAACAAAAAATGGCAATGAATGATTTCACTGACCGCGATATTTTCGGCTATGCCGTTGATAAAGGCTGGATGTGCGTCCAAGTCTTTTTTGTGCGCCAAGGCAAATTGATCGAGCGGGACGTGTCGCTGTTTCCATTGTATCGGGACCCGCAGGAAGAGTTTTTGACGTTCATCGGTCAGTTTTATGAACAGCCGCATCACGTCAAACCGAATGAAGTCTTGCTGCCGGAAGGCGTCGACGCGGAATTGATCCGTGAATGGCTGGATATCCGTGTGCTCGTTCCGCAGCGCGGCAAGAAAAAGGATTTATTGCAGCTTGCGAAAACGAACGCGGAAATCGCAATCAAAGAGAAATTCGGTCTGCTTGAACGCCAGGAAGAGCGGACGATCGGGGCTTGCGAAGAATTGGGCACGGCGCTGAACATTGCCACGCCGCTGCGCATCGAAGCTTTTGATAACTCGCATATCCAAGGCGCGGACGCTGTGTCGGCGATGATTACGTTCATCGACGGCAAACCTTCGAAGAAAGATTACCGGAAATACAAAACGCGCAATGCCTCGAAGCCGGATGATTACGCAGCGATGCGCGAAGTTATCCGCCGGCGCTATACACGGGTCCTGAAAGATGGGCTTCCTCTGCCTGACCTGATCGTCATCGATGGCGGCAAGGGGCAGATCGAATCCGCCCGTGAAATTGTGGAAGACGAACTCGGCTTGTCGATACCGATTGCTGGCCTCGCCAAAGACGCGAAACACCAAACTTCGCATCTGCTGTACGGCGATCCAGTGGAGGCGGTGCCGCTGAAACGCACAAGCGAAGCGTTTTACTTGCTGCAGCGCATCCAGGACGAAGTCCATCGATTCGTCATTACGTTCCACCGCCAGTTGCGCGGCAAAAACTCGATCCAGTCCGCATTGGACGATTTGGAGGGAGTCGGGCCGAAGCGCAAACAGCAGCTATTGAAGCATTTCGGTTCTGTAAAACGCATCAAAGAAGCAAGCAAGGAAGATTTGAAAGAAGCGGGCATGCCAGACAAGCTGGCGGACCAGATCCAACAGCATTTTTCACAGCAATCATTGCCAGCTGAACAATAACGTGATATCGTAAAGACATATTTAGATCACTTGGAAAAGTGATGATAGAGGCGCGGACGCCAAAAGTAGCCATTCGGAGATTTGCAGAATCTGTGAAGAATGGGGAAAGGGGCAGCCGCCGAAGTGTACGGATTCTTGCAAATCCGTGTGCTGGTTCTGCATTTAAGAAATGCAGGGCTGTCAGAGTCAATCTCTGGAGGGCTATCTCACATGGACGTTTTTTATTCGTGCATGATGAAAGAGGTAGTTTGCCGGCAATCCGGCGAGCTGCCTTTTTTTATTGTCTAGCCGCGCTGGCGTATCGGCCAGTCCGGCATTCATGTTGAGGGCCACTTACAATATGGGAGTGGAGAGAATGAAAACTGTTGTCATGAAGTTTGGCGGAACATCCGTTGCAACACCAGAAAAAATCATCGGGGTCGCAAAACGCGCGATCCGTGAAAAGGAAAAAGGCGTGCGTGTCGTCATCGTCGTGTCGGCGATGGGCAAAACCACTGATACGCTGCTCGAATTGGCAGGGGACATCTCGTCAGAGCCGCCAAAGCGGGAAATGGACATGCTGCTGGCAACCGGCGAACAGGTGACGATTGCGCTGCTCGCGATGGCCTTTAAAATGCTTGGCCACGAAGCGCTGTCATTCACCGGCTGGCAGGCGGGGATTGAAACCGAATCCGTGCCGCGCAATGCCCGCATTGAACAGATTCACACCGAGCGCATCGAACAGGCGCTGAGCGACGGGTATTTTTGTGTGGTCGCCGGATTCCAGGGCGTCGACAAAATCGGCAATATCACGACGCTTGGCCGTGGCGGTTCTGATACAACGGCAGTCGCGCTTGCCGCTGCCTTGCATGCGGATAAATGTGAAATCTATACCGATGTCGACGGCGTCTATACATCCGACCCGCGCTTCGTAACCGGTGCGCGCAAGCTGGAACAGATTTCCTACGATGAAATGCTGGAGCTGGCGAATCTAGGGGCTGGCGTATTGCATCCGCGCGCGGTTGAATTTGCGAAAAACAATCATGTCCCTTTATCGGTCCGCGCAAGTTATTCGGATGAACCGGGAACAATCATACAAGAGGTGATCACTGTGGAAAAAAATCTGATTGTCAGAGGCGTGGCGTTCGAATCCGGAATCGCCCGTGTGACGGTTACTTATAAAAAAGCGTTCAATGGTTCACTGGCGAACATCTTCACGACATTGGCGAAGCATCATATCGATGTTGATATCATTGTCCAGAGCATTACAGATGATGCCCCGCCTTCGGTTTCGTTTTCAATCAAAGAAGACAGCCTGGAGGAAACGCGCCGGGTGCTCGCTGAGCGGCAAGAAGAAATCGGATTCCTGGCAGCAACGTATGAAGTCGGCTTATCGAAAGTTTCCATCGTCGGCTCCGGCATGGTATCCAATCCCGGTGTCGCTGCCCAAATGTTTGATATCCTTCGGTTAGAAGGCATCCCTGTGAAAATGGTCTCCACTTCGGAAATCAAGATCTCCGTTGTTGTGCCCGAATCGGACATGAATCAATCCGCGAACGCGCTCCACAGCGCCTTCGGTTTAACGATATAAAAAAAGGCGAGTTCACATTGGTGAACTTGCCTTTTTCTATATCGGGATGATTAAACTTTATCGCGCGTATCCGTTTTCAACGTGATGCGAACGCCCTTTTTCTTGCCGAGTGGCTCTTCATAAGCTTCTGTCATAAAACCGTCAATATTCTGTTTTTGCTGTGCCAAAAATCCGGCTTCGAGCTTGAAGCAACGATGCTCCAGCCCAGGCGCAGCAAGGTGCAGCACGGTTTCGCCTTTAGCCGAACGCTCAAGTGTCAGCTCGCCGAAGCCGGCTTGCCTGAAAAAGTCCGATGCCTCGTCCAGCGATGCCAGTGGGAATTTGCGGGCAAGCGATTTGCCGGCCCAGTATAGGATATCCGGTTGGTGGCGCCCGAGAATATCAGGGATTACGTGTTCCCGTAGAACTTCCAAGCCGAATTTTCCGTTAAAATCTGTGTCTGTGACAGTCATGTTGAACCCACTTTCAATATAATAAATTAAAGGATGAAACTGTTAGTAATGAGGCAAGTTGCCTTGACGCTCCTATTGGTGCGGAGTACAATAAATATGTCATATTATTGTATCATGATGATAATAGCAGTCAATGGATGCTTTCGTAACATATCGATTGCTCTTTTTGCTGCCCATTAACGCCTAAGGGAGGTAAAATTTTGGATAATCGAGAATTTTTAATGCGCAGGCTGCACTCACTATTGGGGATCATTCCAATCGGATTGTTCTTGACGCAGCACTTAATCGTCAACCATTTTGCGACACAAGGCGTGGAAGCGTTTAACACAGCTTCCCATTTCATGGCGAGCTTGCCGTTCGTAATCTTCTTGGAGATCTTCGTTATTTATTTACCGTTGATGTACCATGCGTTCTACGGTCTATACATAGCGTTCACTTCGAAAAATAATGTGGGGCATTACAGCTACATGCGCAACACATTGTTCGTGGCACAGCGCTATACAGGAATTTTCCTGGTAATCTTCATCGCATGGCACGTGTTTGAAACGCGTTTCCAAGTCGCTATCGGCAATGCTGCTGAAGCAGACTTCAACATGATGGCCAACATCCTCGACAACCCGGCTATGCTGGTATTCTACATCTTGGGTGTATTGGCAGCGACGTTCCACTTGGCGAACGGCTTATGGTCATTCTTGGTTACTTGGGGAATCACGCAGTCTGAAAAGGCACAGAAATACTCAACGTACTTCACGTTGCTCGTATTTGTCGTCTTGTCTATTATCGGCATCAGAGCGCTATTCGCATTCGTTTAATAAAATTTCGATATTTGGTGAACTAAAAGAGGAGTGAATACCATAATGGCGAAAGGCAAACTTACTATCGTAGGAGGCGGCCTTGCCGGCTTGATGGCTGCTATTAAAGCGGCAGAAGCAGGCTCTCCCGTCGACCTATTCTCAATCGTTCCTGTAAAAAGATCTCACTCGGTTTGTGCGCAGGGCGGGATCAACGGAGCGGTAAATACAAAAGGTGAAGGGGATTCCCCGGATATTCACTTTGATGACACCGTTTACGGCGGCGATTTCCTGGCTAACCAAAAACCGGTTAAAGCGATGACAGATGCTGCACCCGAAATCATCCGTTTGCTTGACCGCATGGGCGTCATGTTCAACCGCACACCTGAAGGCCTTTTGGACTTCCGCCGTTTCGGCGGCACGATGTACCACAGAACAGCTTTCGCAGGCGCAACAACTGGCCAGCAATTGCTTTACGCTTTGGACGAGCAGGTTCGCCGCTATGAAGTGAGCGGGCTTGTCACAAAATACGAAGGTTGGGAATTCCTCGGACTGGTTCTTGATGATGCAGGCGTCAGCAAAGGGATTACAGCCCAAAACATGTCGACGATGGAAATTCGTGCTTTCCGTGCAGATGCTGTTATCATGGCAACTGGCGGACCTGGGATCATCTTCGGCAAATCGACGAACTCTGTTATCAACACGGGATCTGCTGCTTCAATCGTTTATCAGCAGGGAGCGTATTACGCGAACGGCGAATTTATCCAAATTCACCCGACAGCAATCCCAGGCGATGATAAACTGCGCTTGATGTCAGAATCAGCGCGCGGAGAAGGCGGCCGTATCTGGACTTATAAAGACGGCAAGCCTTGGTACTTCCTTGAAGAAAAATACCCGGCATACGGGAACCTTGTGCCGCGTGATATCGCGACACGGGAAATCTTCGATGTCTGCGTTAACCAAAAGCTTGGCATCAATGGCGAAAACATGGTCTACTTGGATCTTTCCCATAAAGACCCGCATGAATTGGACGTTAAGCTTGGCGGAATCATTGAAATTTACGAGAAATTCACTGGTGACGACCCACGCAAAGTGCCGATGAAAATCTTCCCGGCAGTCCATTATTCAATGGGCGGCCTATGGGTTGACGATCATCAGATGACAAGCATCCCTGGCGTTCTTGCGGCAGGCGAATGCGATTATTCCCAGCACGGTGCAAATCGTTTGGGCGCAAACTCCCTATTATCCGCTATTTATGGCGGAATGGTCGCAGGGCCATATGCAATCGAGTACATGAAAGGCTTGGACGTTTTGGCAGAAGACCTTCCTTCGGATATCTATGACAGAGCCCAAGCTGAAGAACAGCGCAAATGGGAAGAGATTCTCGCGTTGAACGGTACGGAGAATGCATATGTCCTGCATAAAGAGCTTGGCGAATGGATGACGGACAACGTAACAGTTGTGCGCTACAACGATCGCCTGCAAAAAACGGATGAAAAAATCCAGGAATTGCTGGAGCGTTTCAACCACATCAACATCACAGATACTCAGCTTTGGAGCAACCAGGGCGCAATGTTCACGCGCCAGTTGAAAAATATGCTGCATTTAGCACGGGCTATCACGATCGGAGCGCTTCTGCGCAACGAAAGCCGCGGCGCCCATTACAAACCGGAATTCCCGGAGCGTAATGATGAAGAATTCTTGAAAACGACAATGGCGAAGTTCAATGGCTACGATGCACCGATCTTCCATTACGAAGAAGTCGATTTTTCATTGATTCCACCGCGTAAACGTGACTATTCGGCGAAAGCATAGCACTTAGAAAGGAGCTAATTTTACCATGGGTGAAGCAGCAAAAACGGTTATATTTGAAATCGAACGCAGAAACTCTACGGATGAAAATTCGTATTGGGAAAAGTTCGAATTAGCATATCGTCCAAACATGAATGTCATCTCGGCATTGATGGAAATCCGACGCAACCCTGTCAACATCGAAGGGAAAACGACAACCCCGGTAACATGGGACATGAACTGTCTTGAGGAAGTTTGTGGCGCTTGTTCTATGGTCATCAATGGCAAAGCCCGCCAATCTTGTACGGCGCTTGTCGACCAATTGGAACAGCCGATCCGCCTTCAGCCGATGAAAACATTCCCTGTAGTCCGCGACTTGATCGTTGACCGCAGCCGCATGTTCGACTCACTGAAAAAAGTCAAAGCATGGGTGCCAATCGATGGCACGCACGATTTGGGCGAAGGCCCGCGTATGCCAGAGCGTAAACGCCAATGGGCATACGAATTATCAAAATGCATGACTTGCGGCGTATGCTTGGAAGCATGCCCGAACGTCAACGATAAATCCGATTTCATCGGACCGGCGCCACTTTCACAAGTGCGCTTGATGAATGCCCACCCGACAGGTGCCATGAACCGTGATGAGCGTTTAAACGCAATCATGGGTGAAGGCGGACTAGGCGGATGCGGTAACTCTCAGAACTGTGTTGAATCTTGCCCTAAAGGAATTCCTTTGACAGCTTCAATCGCAGCTTTGAACCGCGACACAACCGTTCAAATGTTCCGCAACTTCTTCGGAAGCGACCATAATGTCTAACTAGTTTTAAAACCCCGCTTATGCGGGGTTTTTTTCTATCTATTTTTAGCTGTATGTCCCCAATGGACTATTATTTGCTATACTAAGAAAATAAAGCGCAATGGGGGACTCTAGATGAAAGCGAATTACATAGAAAATAGGGAAAAATGGCAGAACGGATTCGAATTTTCAGTGCCGGTGCAAGTCCGGTTTTCGGAAACCGATATGTTCGGGCACGTCAATAATACAGTGCCCATCACGTATTTTGAATTCGCCCGCATCGAATATATGAAAAGCCTCGGCCTTATGCAAAACTGGCTGGCTGACGGCTATGGGTTGATCCCGGTAGTGGCAGATATGCAAGTGGATTACGTACAGCAGGTCTTTTTTGATGAAATACTGTCGGTCTATGTGAAAGCTGCAAAAGTGGGCAATTCATCGGTAGACATCCATTATTGGGTGACGAATGAAGCCGGAGAAACTTGTTTTACGGGACGGGGCATCATGGTCCAGATCTCGAAAGACACGGGCAAAGGCCATCCGTGGACAGAAGAGCAAAAGCAATTATTTACAGCAAAGCAGTTAATTTCAACAAAAAAATAAGCGGATTCTTGCCATATCCATAAAAAACCTTCACTATAGAGAGAAGGATACTTAGCCAAGGAGTGTTGAATTCAATGAATGAAAATGCCAAACAGAATCTCCATGACCCGGAACGGGTAGCGTTTATGGAAAAAGAACTTCGTTACATTTCCGGCATCATCAAGCAAAAAGGCCGCGAAATCCTGAATTCCTATACCATTACACCGCCTCAGTTTATTGCTTTGCAATGGCTTTTCGAACACGGGGACATGACAATCGGAGATCTTTCCAACAAGATGTACCTGGCGTTCAGCACAACGACTGACTTAGTGGACCGCATGGAAAAAAATGAACTTGTGGTGCGCATCCGTGAAGAGCAGGACCGCCGTGTTGTCCGCATCAAACTCCTAAAAGAGGGCGAACGGATTATTGAAGAAGTGATTAAAAAGCGCCAGGATTACTTGGAAAATGTGCTGGCGAATTTCAGCGAAGAAGAAGCTGGACAATTTTCCATGCTTCTTGAGAAGCTCCACACAAACATGAAATAGGATAGTGGTGATTTGAACATGAATGCGCCCATAGGTGTTATCGATTCAGGGGTAGGCGGACTGACCGTTGCCAAGGAAATCATGAAATTATTGCCGAATGAACAGATCTTTTATATTGGCGACAATGCGCGCTGCCCATACGGACCCCGTTCACTGCAAGAAGTGAAGAAGTTTACGTGGCAGATGGCGCAGGCGCTGATGAAAAAGAAAATCAAGATGCTGGTGATTGCGTGCAATACCGCAACAGCTGCAGCGTTGGACTCGCTTCAGAAAAAATTGCCGATTCCCGTAATCGGCGTCATTTTTCCAGGGGCCCGCGCAGCAATCAAATCTTCTCCTGGGAAGAATATTGCGGTTCTCGGCACGCTGGGGACCGTCCAGAGCGGCGCTTACGAAAAAGCTGTGAAGTCGCTCGTGTCTTCATCGAATGTTGTTCAATTGGCGTGCCCGAGATTTGTTCCGCTCGTGGAAAGTGATGAGTACGAAGGGGAATTTGCCCGCAAAATGGTGGAGGAAACATTGTCCCAGCTCGAAGGGGAAGTTTTTGACACAGCTATTTTGGGTTGCACCCATTACCCCTTGCTGCAAGACTTTATCGAGGGCGTGTTCGGCAGCGGTGTCAAAGTGTTGTCATCAGCTGAAGAGACAGCCAAAGACGTCGAGCGCCACTTGCGCTTCAAAGGCCAGCTTTCTGATCGCACCAAGCCGCCAGTCCACCATTTCTATACGTCCGGCTCGATTCCCATCTTCCGGTCGATCATCCAGAAATGGCTGGGCATTGAAGAACCGTTCGTCCATTCCATACGTTTTCCCAAAACCTGACGGCTCACGCCGCCAGGTTTTTTTGGTCGAGCTTCCGCAAATATGGTAATCTAATGATGAAGAGTTGAGGAGGAAATATACATGACTAGAATTGATGGAAGACAAGCGAGCGAATTGCGCCCGGTGCAAATGGATACAGAGTATTTGATACACCCCGAAGGATCGGTCCTGATTACAGTGGGGCAGACGAAAGTGATTTGTACAGCAACTATCGAAGAAAAAGTACCACCGTTTTTAAGAGGGCAAGGCAAAGGCTGGGTCACGGCCGAATATTCGATGCTGCCGCGGGCAACCAATTCACGCAATCGCCGTGAATCATCGCAAGGCAAAGTGGGCGGGCGCACGATGGAGATTCAGCGCTTGATCGGCCGCGCACTCCGTGCTGTCGTCGATTTGGAAAAATTGGGCGAACGCACGCTATGGATTGACTGTGACGTGATCCAGGCGGACGGCGGAACGCGTACAGCTTCCATTACCGGCGCATTCGTCGCTATGACGATGGCGATCGGCGAACTGGACTTGCCGGCTTTTCCGGTAACAGACTTCCTGGCAGCAACCAGCGTCGGCATCGATGAAGAAACCGGTGCGATTCTGGACTTGAACTATGTCGAGGATTCGACAGCAGAAGTGGATATGAACCTTGTGATGACCGGAGCTGGACATTTCGTCGAGCTGCAGGGCACTGGAGAAGAGGCGACATTCTCACGGGCACAGCTCAACGAATTGTTGGACCTTGGCGAAGCTGGCATCAGCCAATTGATTGAAATGCAAAAACAAGTACTCGGAAAGATTGCTCTCCGGGTCGGGGAAGAGGTGAATTCCAACCTATGAAACAAGTGATCATTGCAACACAAAACTTGGGCAAGGCAAAGGATTTCGAAGCGCTGTTCCGTCCGTTCGGCTATGAAGTTTTGACATTGCGCGATATCGCAGAAGAAATCGACGTTGAAGAAACAGGCTCCACTTTTGAAGAAAATGCGATACTGAAAGCGGAAACTGTTGCCAAACTCCTTAACACCGCCGTTATCGCGGATGACAGCGGGCTGGAAATTGATGCACTCGGCGGCGAACCTGGCGTTTACTCGGCGCGCTATGCCGGCGGCGAGAAAAGCGACAGCGCGAACATCGACAAAGTTTTGGAGAAAATGAAAGGCATTCCGGAAGAAAAACGCCATGCGCGTTTCCGTTGTGTGCTGGCAATCGCTGTTCCTGGAAAAGAAACAAAAGTTTTCTCGGGGGCTTGCGAAGGTTATATCATTGAAGAGCGCATCGGCGAAAACGGCTTCGGTTATGACCCGATTTTCTGGGTGCCATCCGAGGGGCGGACATTGGCAGAGATGCAGCCACAGGAAAAAGCGGCCATTTCCCATCGCGGCAATGCTATGAGAGAAATGCAGCAATCGTTATCAAAACTGCTCAACGGCTTTGAAGAATAACAAAAAATCAATTTAATGTTTTTGCAAAATAGCATTGACTTTTAATGAAATCATTTCTATAATTAAAATTGTCTTTCGTTGGAGAATCGATTCCAAAAGAAAGCCATGTCCCAGTAGCTCAGCTGGATAGAGCAACGCCCTTCTAAGGCGTCGGTCGGGAGTTCGAATCTCTCCTGGGACGTTATAGAAATGATTACATACGAACACGGCAGACCCCTTTGATCCCATTTGGATCAGAGGGGTTTTCCTATAGCTGAAAAAATAATTTTAAGAACGCGGAATATTCAGAATAATAATGTTAGAATAAAAGTAAATTTATTGCCGGAAGGTGGAGAAGAAATGGTTGGACCTACTTTGAAAGTATCGACAACATGGCAAAAAGATTTTCTGTTCACGATGACGACTCCCGGAGGCCATGAACTCGCAATGGATGCCCATCAGGCGACAGGCGGGGAAGGAAATGGCGTCCTGCCGATGCAGGCGCTTCTAGGTGCGCTCGCCGGCTGCGTTGGAATGGATGTGGTGGCGATCCTGAGAAGCCGCATGAATAAGATCGAACGCATTGAAATTGTCACTGAAGGTGAGAAAAATGACAAGCCCCCAAAAGAATTTACGGCGATTGCCGTAACTTTCCTGGTAGATGGCGAAGTGGAGCCAGAGCGGGTGTGGCACGCAATACGGACGAGTGCTGACAAATATTGCCCCGTTGCCCATTCAATCATGCCGGCTTTGGCCTATAAGCTGATTTTAAATGGTGAAGATGTGGAGGAGCTTTAACATTAAATGGCGAAAATGTGAAGCAGCATGAAAATAAACGCTTTTAAAACATGAACCAGAGTTCATGTTTTTCGTGTAAGCGTGTTATTCTATGTACTAGAGGTGACGAAATGCCGAACGAAAATTTGGTCGGAGATTTTCCGACTTTTCCGAAACAACAACGATCAAAGTTAAAAAGAGAGGCATTGATTGAAAGTGCCAAATCCCTCTTTATCGAAAAGGGCTACGAACACACGACGGCAAAAGAGATTGCCGCACGGGCCCATGTTGCTACCGGCACATTTTACCGGTATTTCTCAGACAAGCGGCAATTATTGATGTCGCTCATCGAAAATCAGCTCGAAGACATCATGCCGCTTGATCTCGAGTGGAAAAGCGGCGATCCCGAAAAGCTGTTAGCTGGGCGCCTTGAAATGCATTACCATAAAATGAATGAATCGAATTTAAGGAAATTGATGCCCGAGCTGCTGATCCGCGATGCCGAATTGGCCGCAGTGGTCAAAGATGCAAAAGTGCATATGCAGAAAAAAGTGCTGCAGCATCTTGAAAAGCTTCAGCGAAAAGGGCTCATGTGGCCGGATATTGATATTGGAACGTTGACATGGTGCCTGCAGTCGCTGCTCGAAAAATTACAAGTCCGCAATAGCGAGGGCTTGGATGTGGATTATCAGCAGTTTGCAAAAGTGTTTTGCCGCACGCTGTTCCCCCCTGAGATCATCAAACAGATGAAGGAAGGTACATTGAATGAAAGGAATGTGACACGATGAAAGCGAAATTATTTACTGCGACGAGCAATACCTCCTGCCGGAAAGCGATTGCATGGCTCAATGAATACAATATCCCTTACACTGAAAAAAACATCTCGGTTACGCCGATCACAGTCGAAGAGATCCAGGAGATCTTATCGCTGACGGATGAAGGCACGGAAGAGATCATCTCCAAAAAAGCCTACGCCATCAAAAAACTGAAAGTCGACCTCGATACTTTGTCTATGCCGGAACTGTATGAAGTCATTCAAGGAAACCCGGGCATTTTGCGGCTGCCAATCCTGCATGACGGCAAAAAACTGCAGGTCGGTTATAACGACGACGAAATCCGGCAATTCCTGCCGCGCTGGTTCCGCATCAGCCAATTCCAAAAGCTGAAAGCGATTCCCCATTGAGGCGAAGCGGTGCTCCTGGAAGGCAGAGGTTTTATTTTCTAGCAAAAACCCGTTATGGTATTATAAATAGTACAAATGGGGTGTTATAATGCGGAAAAAGTACAGGGAGCTGAAACGGAAAGGCAATGTCATTGTTTTTCCGAACACGGTGCAAGTGCTGCTGACAGAGGGCATGAACCTTTTGAAAGACGAGAAATATGTCAGTGCACGCGATAAGTTGTACCAAGTGCTTTCCTATGAGCCGGAACATCCGGGAGCGCTCGGTGCATATGCTTATTGCTTATTTGAGCTCGGCGAATACGAGGAAGCGCTTGAAGTATGCAAGGAACTTTTAAAAGTAGGGCCAGTGCATTATCTGGAAACGATGGAATTGTACATAAGCATTTTAATGCAAGTCCGGGAGTTTGCCGAAGCGGAACGAATGATTAAGGCGCTGATTGAAGAAAAGGTATTGCCTGAAGAACGACTGGAGCAATTCCAGCAATTGCGCGAGCTGAATGAACGAATAGCAACGAACTCGGCGCCGGTTAAAATCGACCCGATACTTTATGCAACAGCGGCTTTTGTGGCGCTGCCGCCTGCAGAACAGGAGCGGCGCGTACTCGAACTGCCCACCGGCTCATTGGAAGTGATGAAAGGAAGCATTGTTGAACTTGTTCAGCATCCGGAAACGGACTTGCTGGCGAAAACATACATATTATTCAAACTGCATCAGGAAAAAATAGATGCTGAGGTAAGACTAAGTAAATTCGGTTTTGAAGGAACATATTCAATCCGGCAATTGCCTAATCCCGCAAATGACCGCAAGCTTGTTGCGGTCAAAGAGATTCTGCGAGACGTCATGCAGAAAGATCCGACACGGCTTGACATGGCGCTCGAGCTGTTTGACCGACATGTGTTTTTGCTGTATCCGTTCATGTGGGAGGCTTTCAGCGCTGAACAAGTGGCGTTCACCTACAAAGGATATTTGGACAGGCTGTTTTCGGAAGAAGCCGAGGAATCCGTGGATTCTGAGCTCTTGACGCTCATTTTTCACGCCGAACAATGGTTTGAGCTGCGCAACGGGTAGAAATAGTTGAACATGGCGCTAGGTGTGATATAATATGGAAGTTGTCAAAAATCGTATAAAACGTAATATGACTTTGTAGAAAATGTTTGGAGGGCTTATAAAATGTCAGCAAAATGGGAAAAACACGAAGGTAACACAGGAACTCTTACAATCGAAGTGCCTGCGGAGCAAGTAAACGCAGGATTGGACAAAGCGTTCAAGAAAGTCGTTAAAGAAATCAACGTACCAGGTTTCCGTAAAGGGAAAATGCCGCGCCAAATGTTCGAACAGCGTTTTGGTACAGAATCACTTTATCAGGATGCTTTGGATTTCATTTTGCCGGACGCTTACGCTAACGCAGTGGAAGAAGCAGGCATCAACCCTGTAGACCGTCCTGAAATCGACATCGAAACAATGGAGAAAAACAAACCGCTAGTATTCACAGCTAAAGTGACGGTTAAACCGGAAGTTCAGCTTGGCGAATACAAAGGCCTTGAAGTTTCCCAACAGGATGCTGAAGTGACTGACGAAGAAATCGAAAACCAATTGAAAGAAAACCAAGAGCGTTTCGCTGAACTTGCTGTCAAAGAAGATGAAGCAATCGTTGAAGGCGATACTGCTGTTATCAACTTTGAAGGATTTGTTGATGGAGAAGCATTCGAAGGCGGCCAAGGAGAAGATTATTCTCTTGAAATCGGTTCGAACTCATTCATCCCAGGTTTTGAATCACAGTTGATCGGTGCTAAAACAGGCGAAGAAAAAGACGTTGAAGTCACTTTCCCTGAAGAATACCACGCTGCTGAACTTGCAGGAAAAGCTGCAACGTTCAAAGTGAAGATCAACGAAGTGAAATCGAAAGAACTTCCAGAACTTAACGACGAGTTCGCAAAAGAAATCGATCCTGAAGTAGAAGGATTGGATGCATTGCGCGCGAAAATGAAAGAAACTTTAGCGGCTGAGAAAAAAGCCAATGCTGATGCACAGCTGCGCGATGAGTTAGTGCAAAAAGCTGCTGAAAACGCGACAATCGACATCCCTGAAGCAATGGTCGTTTCTGAAACTGATCGCATGATGAGCGATTTCGAACAGCGCTTGACACAGCAAGGCATGAACCTTGAACTTTACTTCCAGTTCTCTGGACAGGACGAGGCTGCACTTCGCGAACAAATGAAAACCGACGCAGAAACACGCGTACGCGTATCATTGGTTCTAGAAGCGATTGCTGCTGCAGAAAACATGGAAGTGTCTTCTGACGACATCAATGCTGAACTTGAGAAGATGTCTTCCCAGTTCAACATGGATACTGAACAAATCAAAACTGCACTTGGCGGCACTGAGATGCTTGAAAACGACATCCGCATGCAGAACACTGTTGAATTCCTAGTGGAAAACGCTAAAATTACAACTGATGTTGCAGACGCTCCAAGCGCTGAATAATTATCACATAAGCAAGGCTTAAAACAAGGCGCGGCAATCGCGCCTTGTTTTACTCTACATAGAACAACGCAAGTAAGCACCGCGTTACATAAGAGCGTACTTTTTGTAGTAATTTTAATTAGTTGCTACAATGAGCATAATCTTGTAAGATAATGGCTTGAATAGGGGTGGATACATTGTTCAAATTCAATGACGAAAAAGATCATTTAAAATGTTCTTTCTGCGGAAAACCGCAAGAACAGGTCCGTAAACTGGTCGCAGGACCAGGTGTATATATTTGCGACGAATGTATCGAGCTTTGTACGGAAATCGTAGAAGAAGAGCTAGGTACGGAAGAAGCAGTCGAGTTCAAAGAAGTCCCGAAACCAAGAGAGATCATGGACATTCTCGGCGGCTATGTAATTGGCCAGGACAAAGCGAAAAAATCGCTTGCTGTTGCTGTTTACAACCATTATAAACGCGTCAATTCGCAAAGCAAAATCGATGATGTGGAATTGTCTAAATCGAATATCGTTTTGATCGGACCAACAGGCAGCGGGAAAACCTTGCTGGCACAAACTTTGGCCCGCATCTTGAACGTTCCTTTCGCTATTGCAGATGCGACTTCATTGACTGAAGCCGGTTATGTAGGCGAAGACGTTGAAAATATTTTGCTGAAATTGATCCAAGCAGCGGACTACGATGTAGAACGCGCTGAAAAAGGCATCATCTACATCGATGAAATCGATAAAGTTGCCCGCAAATCCGAGAACCCATCGATTACACGCGATGTTTCAGGTGAAGGCGTTCAGCAAGCTTTGCTGAAAATTCTAGAAGGAACTACTGCAAGCGTGCCGCCGCAGGGAGGCCGCAAGCATCCTCATCAGGAATTCATCCAGATCGATACGACGAACGTATTGTTCATCGTTGGTGGAGCATTCGACGGCGTCGAACAAATCATCAAACGCCGCCTTGGCAGCAAAGTCATCGGTTTCGGTGCAGATCCGAACAAAGAAGAATTGGATGACAAATCATTGCTTAGCCAATTGATTCCGGAAGATTTGCTGAAATTCGGCCTTATCCCTGAGTTCATCGGGCGTTTGCCGGTATTGGCGAGCCTTGAGCAATTGGATGAAGGCGCATTGGTTCAGATTTTGACTGAACCGAAAAATGCATTGATCAAGCAATATCAGAAAATGATGGAACTGGATGGCGTTGAATTGACGTTCGAACCGGACGCTTTGGTGGAAATTGCGAAATTGGCAATTGAACGCAAAACCGGTGCACGCGGACTCCGCTCAATCATCGAAAATACAATGCTTGATGTAATGTTCGACTTGCCTTCACGCGAAGACATCGTTGAATGTGTCATTACAAAAGAAACGATCACTGAAAAAGCACAGCCAAAACTCATTTTAGAAGATGGCTCTGAATTTAAAGAAGGCAATAACGAAAAAACATCCGCATAATCCGGCATGACAGCTGGATATAAGTGAAACTTCAATCAGTGGGGAGTTTAACCCCCTGTTAGTTGGTGGACCAATCGGACTTTAGCGGCCAATTGATCTTCCGCGCAAGCTGGATCACTTGCCCGTAAAAGTTGGGTGGCAAAGGATGATACGGGCTGACTCTGATCGTGCGTTTTCGCGCGTTCGGAGGAAGGCCCGTTTTTTAATGGCCGGTTTGCAATGGAGGAAACGTTCCTCACTTTTTTAATTTGAAATACACGTTAAATCAAGCTAGCAGTGTCAACCAGTTTTAAAATTCAACCCGGAGGTGGGTATTCCAATGGCTAAGAGAAAAACAAGCAAGAGCGTGCCTTTATTGCCGCTGCGGGGACTATTGGTCTTTCCGACAATGGTGCTGCATATTGATGTCGGCCGTGAACGGTCAGTGGCGGCGCTCGAACAGGCAATGCTGGAAGACAGCATCGTTTTCCTTGTGACGCAGACAGAAGTGGGCAACGAACAGCCCGGAAAAGATGATTTGTATAAGGTAGGAACCTTGGCGAAAGTCAAGCAGATGCTGAAACTGCCGAACGGCACAATCCGTGTGCTGGTCGAAGGGCTCGAGCGCGGAAAGTGGAAAAATTACAATGAAGGCGATGCGTATACAGCTGTGGATGTGTCTTCTTATCCGGATGAAGAAGAAAAAACAGCGGAACAAGACGCATTGATGCGTTTATTGCTCGAGCATTTCGAGAAATACGTCAAAGCTTCGAAAAAAGTGACAACAGAAACGTATAATACTGTTGCCGATATCGAAGAACCAGGGCGTTTGGCAGATATGGTCGCTTCCCATTTGCCGTTCAAGCTGTCCGAAAAGCAGGAAGTGCTGGAGCTGTTCGATGTGGAAAAACGCCTCGAAACGCTGATTCGCCGCCTCCACAATGAACAAGAAGTCATTGATTTGGAAAAACGCATCAGCCAGCGCGTCAAAAAATCGATGGAGCAGACGCAGAAAGAATTCTATTTGCGCGAGCAGATGAAAGCGATCCAGTCCGAGCTTGGCGACAAAGACGGCAAGTCGGGCGAAATCGTCGACTTGAAAAAGCGCATCGAAGAAGCCGGCATGCCGGAAGGAACATTGAAAGCTGCCCTTAAAGAGCTGGACCGCTACGAAAAACTGCCTTCCGCTGCAGCCGAAAGCGGCATTATCCGCAATTACATCGAATGGCTTGTGACGATTCCATGGTCGGAATCTACGGAAGACCGCCTCGACATCAAACACGCGGAAGACGTTCTCGACCGCGACCATGATGGTTTGGAGACGGTAAAAGAACGCGTCCTTGAATATTTGGCTGTGCGCCAGATGACGCATTCGCTTCGTGGACCGATTCTTTGCCTCGTCGGGCCTCCCGGCGTCGGGAAAACCTCGCTCGCCAAATCGATTGCAGAATCGCTGGACCGCAAATTCGTCCGCATCTCGCTTGGCGGCGTGCGCGACGAATCGGAAATCCGCGGCCATCGCCGTACGTACGTGGGAGCGATGCCAGGACGCATCATCCAAGGGATGAAAAAGGCAGGGACCGTCAATCCGGTATTCCTGTTGGATGAAATCGATAAGATGTCATCCGATTTCCGTGGCGATCCGTCTTCGGCGATGCTTGAAGTATTGGACCCGGAACAGAACAATTCGTTCAGCGACCATTATATAGAAGAAACCTACGATTTATCGAATGTCCTTTTCATTGCGACTGCAAATGACCTGAGCTCGATCCCAGGCCCTTTGCGCGACCGGATGGAAGTCATTTCAATCGCAGGCTATACGGAAGCTGAAAAAGGGATGATCGCTAAAAACCACTTGGCTCCGAAGCAATTGAAAGAGCATGGGCTGACAGATGAGCAGCTGCATTTTACAGACGAAGGACTCCTGAACATCGTGCGCTATTACACGCGTGAAGCGGGTGTCCGCGGCTTGGAACGCCAAATTGCCTCCATCTGCCGCAAAGTGACGAAAGAAATCGTTTCAGGCGAGAAAGCGAAAGTTGAAGTGGATTCAGCGAAAGTCGAGAAATACCTCGGCAAGCGCAAATTCCGCTACGGCATGGCTGAAACGGAAAACCAGGTCGGCGTCGCTACCGGACTTGCTTACACAGCAGTCGGCGGTGATACGCTGCAGATCGAGGTTTCATTGTCACCCGGCAAAGGAAAGCTTCAGCTGACCGGTAAACTGGGCGACGTGATGAAGGAATCCGCTCAGACAGCCTTGTCGTTTGTGCGCTCGAAAGCGGAAGAGCTCGGCATCGATCCGATGTTTTATGAAACGCAGGATATCCACATCCACGTTCCAGAAGGCGCCGTGCCAAAAGACGGCCCATCCGCAGGCATCACCATTGCAACCGCGCTGGTGTCCGCTTTGACCAAACGGCCGATCCGCCGTGAAGTTGGCATGACGGGCGAAATCACGCTGCGCGGACGGGTTCTGCCGATTGGCGGAGTGAAAGAGAAAACATTGAGTGCGCACCGCGCCGGATTGAAAACGATCATCTTGCCGTTGGACAACGAGCGGGACATCGAGGACATTCCGGAAAGCGTCCGCCAGGAATTGACGTTCAAACTCGTTTCCCAGGCTGACGAAGCACTTGAAATCGCATTAGAAGGAGTAAGTGAATGATTGTCCATAACGTAGAACTTGTAATCAGCGCCGTCCGCCCGGATCAGTATCCGGAAGACGGCTTGCCGGAATTCGCCTTAGCCGGCCGCTCGAATGTCGGCAAATCGTCTTTCATCAATAAAATGATCGGGCGCAAAAGCATGGCCCGCATTTCTTCAAAACCCGGAAAAACGCAGACGCTGAATTTTTATAAAATAGAAGAACAGCTTTTCTATGTCGACGTACCGGGCTATGGCTACGCAAAAGTGTCGAAGACGGAACGCGAAGCATGGGGCAAGATGATTGAGCGCTATATCACAGACCGTGAACAGCTGAAAGCGGTCATCCAGATTGTCGACTTGCGCCACGCGCCGAGCCGCGACGATGTTGCCATGTATGACTTCATGAAGCATTACGGCATTCCGTGCATCATCATTGCCACCAAAGCCGATAAGATTCCGAAAGGCAAATGGGACAAGCACAAGAAAATCGTCCGCGAAACACTCGATATGGACAAGCGCGATCCATTGATCGTCTTCTCCTCTGAAACCGGGCTTGGCAAAGACGCCGCTTGGCAAGAAATCGAAAAAAGAATGTAAGAAATGGAAAAGCGCAGCTGAGGCTGCGCTTTTTTTGATATAATGGAAAGAAAATCCAAGGAGTTTGATTATGGCTGAGATGAAGCATTGCCCATTCTGCAACCCGCATGAAGATGAACACCAGAAAATCGTTTTGGAAAACGCCAGCTGTTATTTTCTGCAGCATAACTTCGAGCAAGATGTCCTCGAAGGCAGCGGCGTCATCGTACCGAAAGCCCATCGCGTCGATACGTTCGAGCTGACGCCGGAAGAATGGCGGGATACCTATGACTTGCTGCACGAAGCGAAAACATTCCTTGACGCCAAATACGCACCGGATGGCTATACGCTCGGCTGGAACGTTGGCGCGGCTTCCAACCAGTCGATCCTGCACAGCCATTTCCACATTTTGCCCCGCTATAACGACGAGCCGCACGCCGGCAAAGGCTTGCGCCACTGGCTCAAGCAGCCGGACAATAAACGACCTAAAACGCGCAGCTGAGCTGGCGCGTTTTTTGTGTGGGGAAGTGAGGTTTCTGCAAGTAAACTGGGCGATGGCGCAAGTAAAACTAGAATGCTGCAAGTAAATCAAGATTCTGCAAACTAACCGGCGGAATCTGCAAACAAATTGCGGATTCTTCAAACAAATCATTTATTCTGCAAACAAAATCATTTATTCTACAAACAAATCGCATAATCTGCAAACAAATTCCACACCGCTCATGATTTAGCGCACGGCACACCCGAAGTTCTCGCACTATTTCGACTAAGAGCGTTATGCTTGTTGAGGCACCGGGGCTTTGCTAAACTTACTATATAATGAATATAAATAAACCTGAGTTTTCATGTCTTGTTCACATTTGTGAAAGATTATAAAACTTTAGTAGTGGTATACTTAATTTATATGAAATATTGAACGTGAAAGGTGTTTTGAACCCATGCATACTTTAGTGGTCGGGGTGAACTATCGTACTGCACCTTTGGAAATCCGTGAAAAGCTCTCGTTTATCGAGGGGGATCTTCCACAAGCGATGCAGGCGTTAAAAAACCAGAAAAGCATATTGGAAAACGTCATCGTTTCTACGTGCAACCGGACGGAGATTTACGCGGTGGTGGACCAGCTTCACACAGGGCGCTATTATGTGAAGCAATTTCTTGCGGACTATTTCGGATTGTCGCAAGAAGAGTTCTCGCAGTATTTATTCGTCCATGAAAAAGACGAAGCGGTAGACCATTTGTTCCGCGTAACAGCCGGCATCGATTCGATGGTCCTTGGGGAGACGCAGATTCTCGGACAAGTGAGATCAAGTTTCCTTGCAGGACAGGAATTCGGCACGACCGGAACGGTTTTCAATCAATTATTCAAACAAGCGGTGACGCTAGCGAAACGAGCGCATTCGGAAACAGCGATCGGCGAGAATGCCGTATCGGTTTCTTATGCGGCTGTTGAACTTGGCAAAAAGATTTTCGGCACGCTTAAAAACAAGCATGTCGTCATCTTGGGTGCGGGTAAAATGGGCGAGCTGGCGATCAAGAATCTGCAAGGCAGCGGCGCTGATAAAGTGACGGTCATCAACCGCACACTTGAAAAAGCGGAAACACTTGCGGAAAAATTCAACGGCAACGCGAAGCCGATGACACAATTGCAATGCGCATTGCTTGAAGCGGACATCTTGATTTCATCAACGGGTGCGACTGATTACGTCATCGATTTCCAATTGATGGAGTTCGTCGATAAATTGCGCAAAGGCAAACCATTGTTTATGGTGGACATTGCGGTTCCGCGCGATATCGATCCACGGATTGCCGATTTACCGAATGTGTTCTTATACGATATCGATGATATGCAAGGCATCGTGGAAGCGAATCTGGCAGAACGGGAACGCGCAGCACGCCAAATCGTCACGATGGTTGAAGCGGAAACGTCCCAGTTCAACGATTGGCTGACGACGCTCGGTGTGGTTCCAGTCATTTCGGCTTTGCGCCAAAAAGCGTTGACCATTCAAGCGGAGACAATGTCCAGCATTGAAAACAAGATGCCGGATCTGACTGACCGTGAAAAGAAAATATTGAACAAACACACGAAATCGATCATCAATCAATTGCTGAAAGAGCCGATCCTTCAAGCGAAGGAAATGGCCGGTGCGCCTAAATCGCGTGAGCAGCTGGAATTGTTCCAGCAGATTTTCGGCATTGAAGATGAAGTGGAGATAGAAATAGAGAAACAGACAAACGCTGCAAGAACGAAAGCTGATAAAGCGCAGGAACAGCAGAAACAAGAAACTCCCGGATATTCATTTTAAGCTTTCTTAAAGAGGCGTTCACGGATCTATATGTTAAAATGTAGATGCGGAACGCCTTTAATTATGGAAACGAAGGGGAATAGGATGGCTGATATAACAATGGCAAGGCTGCACGAAGCTATGGTTATTCTATATGCTGTCAGCCTTGTCTTTTATTTTTTCGATTATTTATATAAGGAAAAGCGGGCGAGCCGCATTGCGATGACGCTGCTTGGCGTCGTTTGGCTGCTGCAGACCGTCTTTTTAACGTTGTACATTATAGAGACGCAGCGATTTCCGATATTAACATTGTTTGAAGGCATTTATTTCTATGCGTGGCTCTTGGTGACACTGTCGCTCGTCTTGCGGATATTCTACCGCTTCGACTTTGCGGTATTTTTCATCAATATCATCGGATTCATCTTCATGACGATCCATACATTCGCCCCGGTGCAGATTGAACGTTCGCCGGTAGGGGAAGCCTTGGTGTCGGAGTTATTATTGATCCATATCACGTTTGCGATTTTATCGTATGTCGCGTTTTCGTTGTCATTCGTTTTCTCAGCGTTGCACATGGTGTTGTACCGCTTGCTGAAAAAGAAGAAATGGACGAAGCAATGGAGCAATTTACCGTCGCTCGGCCAAACCGAAAAAGGCATGACGATTTCAATCCTGACGGGCATCTCGCTATTATTCGTGTCGCTTGTGCTCGGGCTGCAATGGGCGTATATCTCGCTTGAGCAGTTTTCGCTATTGGACGTGAAAATCATCGGCTCGTTCATCCTGCTGATCGTCTACAGCATCTTGCTGTACCGCCACCGCAAAGGGTCGCTCAACGGCAGCTCGTATGCGATGGCCCATATCTACGCATTCTTATTGCTGCTGGTGAATTTCTTCCTCGGCAGCCGTTTATCTGAATTTCATTTTTGGTACTAGAAAGGTAGGATTTATTTGAGAAAAATTATTGTAGGTTCAAGAAGAAGCAAGCTGGCGTTGACACAAACGAATCAGTTTATCGATAAAATGAAAGCGGCCGGCGCGCCGTTCGAATTCGAAGTCAAAGAAATCGTCACAAAAGGCGACCGGATCGTCGACGTCATGCTGTCAAAAGTCGGCGGCAAAGGCTTATTCGTCAAAGAAATCGAACAAGCACTTTTCGATAAAGAAATCGATTTTGCGGTACACAGCATGAAAGATATGCCATCCGTGCTGCCGGAAGGGCTTGCGATCGGCTGCATCCCTGAACGCGAAGACCCGCGCGATGCGTTTATCGCCAATGGCCACGTGAAATTCATGGACTTGCCAGTCGGAGCGGTTGTTGGCACAAGCAGCTTGCGCCGCAGTTCGCAATTATTATTGCTGCGCCCGGACATCGATATTCAGTGGATTCGCGGAAACATCGACACACGTTTAGAAAAACTGAAGTCGGGTGATTTCGATGCCATCATTCTTGCAGCTGCAGGATTGAAGCGCATGGGCTGGAAAGATGAAATCGTGACGGAATTCCTTGAAATCGACCAATGCCTGCCAGCCATTGGCCAAGGCGCGCTTGCGATCGAATGCCGCGAAGAAGACACTGAATTGCTTGCGGAATTGGCGAAAGTCAACGACGAAGAGACAGCATTGGCGGTCAATGCGGAGCGCCAATTCCTAAGAGATATGGACGGCAGCTGCCAAGTGCCGATTGCCGGCTACGCAACAGTCCAAAACGGCGAAGTGTCGTTCACAGGCTTGATTTCTTCTCCGGATGCCGAGCAGGTATTCAAAGAATCGGCTGTCCACAGCGATCCGATCGAAGCGGGCAAAGATGTTGCTGCGCGCATCAGTGCACAAGGCGGCTATGACTTGATCCAAAAAGTAAAAGCTGAGAGCAATGTCTGAGAAACTGCCGCTGACAGGCGAAACCATCATTTTCACCGGGTCAAAAGAGCCGGAACGGGCTATGGCCCTGACAGCGTCTTTGGGCGGTGAGGCAATTTATTTGCCGCTCATAGAAACATCCGTCCGGCAGTCACAACTGCCGGATTTCGACTGTTACGGCTGGTTGATCTTCACGAGCGCTAATAGCGCGGATGCGTTCGGCCAGCTGCACATCCGGACAAACGCGAAAATCGCCGCTGTCGGCGAAAAGACAGCTGACAAACTGGCGCAATATGGCTACGAAACCCATTTCATGCCGAGCGTCTACAGTGCGGACGTTTTCGTGCAGGAATTCCCGGCAGTGGCAGGCGACGCGAAATGCCTGTTTATCAAAGGATCGCTTGCGAAAAACACCATTGCATCGATGCCGCTGCAGGTGGATGAATGGATTATTTACGAAACGGCGCTTAAAATAGAGAATGCACGGGAATTATGCCGCATGCGCGGAGTCATCGTCGTATTTGCGAGTCCGTCCGCTGTCAGAGCCTACGCGGAAGCGGGGGGCGATTTTACCGCCATCCGCACCGCCGCAATCGGCCATGTCACAAAAGAGGCCATTAGCACGCATGGCGGCCGCGCCGACTTTATTCCTGAAAAATATACTTACACCGATCTTGTCAATGAAATCGCGAAAGGAAGTTGTACACATGACTGAATTGAAATTCAACCGCCACCGCCGTTTGCGCGGATCCGCAAATTTGCGCTCGATGGTGCGTGAAACAAGCGTCAAAAAAGAGGACTTTATCTACCCGATCTTCGTCGTAGAAGGCGAAAACGTCAAATCGGAGATTTCATCGATGCCAGGCGTCTACCATTTCTCATTGGACACGCTAGGAGCAGAGCTTGATGAAGTGGTTTCACTCGGCATCCCGTCGGTCATCTTGTTCGGCGTGCCGAACGAAAAAGATGCTGTCGGTTCACAGGCGTACCATGACCACGCCATCACACAGGAAGCGATCCGTTTTGCGAAACAACGCCATCCTGAATTGGTGGTCATTGCGGATACATGCTTATGCCAGTATACGGACCACGGACATTGCGGCGTCATCGAAGACGGCGTTATCCTGAACGACGAAACATTGGATTTACTGGCGCGCACAGCGGTGTCGCAGGCGAAAGCCGGAGCGGACATTATTGCACCATCGAATATGATGGATGGTTTTGTCGCAGCGATCCGCTACGGTCTCGACGAAGCCGGATTTGAAAACACTCCGATCATGTCTTACGGGGTGAAATATTCTTCCGCTTATTACGGGCCGTTCCGTGAAGCTGCACACTCAACACCGCAATTCGGCGACCGCAAAACCTATCAGATGGACCCGGCGAACCGTTTGGAAGCATTGCGCGAAGCCGCATCCGATGTTGAAGAAGGTGCGGATTTCATGATCGTCAAACCGGCATTGTCGTATTTGGACATCATCCGTGAAGTACGCGACAATTTCGATTTGCCGATCGTCGCTTATAACGTCAGCGGCGAATACGCCATGGTCAAAGCAGCTGCATTGAACGGCTGGGTCGACGAAGAGAAAATCGTTTTGGAAACTTTATTGAGCATGAAACGCGCGGGGGCGGACATCATCATGACCTACCACGCAAAAGACGCAGCACGCTGGCTGGAGGGAAAATAAATGACATACGAAAAATCGATTGCAGCATTCACTGAAGCGAAAAAAGTTATGCCGGGCGGCGTCAACAGCCCGGTGCGCGCATTCAAATCGGTCAACATGGATCCGATTTTCATGGCATCCGGCAAAGGCGCAACGATCACGGACATCGACGGCAACACGTATATCGACTATGTGCTGTCATGGGGGCCTCTGATTTTAGGGCATGCCCATCCGGAAGTTGTCGCAGCAATCCAGAAAACGGCGGAGTCCGGCACAAGCTTCGGCGCGCCGACTTTGCTCGAAACTGAATTGGCGGAACTTGTCATCAAGCGCGTGCCATCAATCGAAATGGTGCGCATGGTATCATCCGGTACGGAAGCGACAATGAGTGCATTGCGCGTTGCCCGCGGCTATACCGGCCGCAGCAAAATCTTGAAATTCGAAGGCTGCTACCACGGCCACGCCGACAGCTTGCTTATCAAAGCGGGTTCAGGCGTCGCGACGCTGGGCTTGCCTGATTCACCGGGTGTTCCCGACTCTGTAGCGAAAAACACCATCACGGTGCCTTATAACGACTTGGAAAGCATCCGTTTGGCGTTCCAGGAATTCGGCGACGACATCGCAGCGGTCATCGTTGAACCGGTTGCCGGCAATATGGGCGTCGTGCCGCCGAACCCTGGCTTCCTGCAGGAACTCCGCAATTTGACGACGGAAAACGGCACTGTGCTCATCTTTGATGAAGTCATGACCGGTTTCCGCGTCGGCTATCATTGCGCGCAAGGCTATTACGGCGTCACGCCGGACATGACATGCCTCGGCAAAGTCATCGGCGGCGGCTTGCCAGTCGGCGCATTCGGCGGCAAGCGTGAAATCATGCAGCAAGTTGCACCGAGCGGTTCGATTTACCAGGCGGGCACCTTGTCCGGCAATCCGCTTGCGATGACGGCTGGCTTGGAGACTTTATCGCGCCTGGATGAAAGCTCGTACGACACGTTCATCGAACGCGGCGACCAGCTTGAAGCCGGCTTCCGTGCTGCAGCTGAGAAATACAACATCCCGCACACAGTCAACCGTGCCGGCTCGATGATCGGTTTCTTCTTCACCAACGAACCCGTCGTCGACTTCGCAACAGCGAAAACTTCCGACACCGATTTGTTCGCCGATTATTACCGCTTGATGGCGGAAGAAGGCATTTATTTGCCGCCTTCCCAATTCGAGGGCATGTTCTTGTCGACTGCTCACACCGAAGAACAGATCGCTAAAACCGTCGAAGCATTCCACACGGTCTTCGCAAAACTGGCACGCTAAATAAAATCTTCAGCTCGGCCGCAGAATTTGCGGCCGGGCTTTTTTCATGCGGATGAGGCCACAAATAAATCCTTCAACGAAGATTTTCCGCCATTCGCGAGATTTCCCACTCTTTTTCCTGTACGATAGAACAAAGAACTCCTTCGGGAAACGAAAGGTGGTGGGGACATGGCGATTTTCTTAAGGACAGCGTTCATCGCTGTCGCAGCAGGCTTTTTATTCGAAACGATCGGCATGTTCCTGCCGTGGCTGCTCGGGCCGATGATTGCGCTGCTGCTCGTCAGCCAATTCACAAAAATGGAGCTGTATTGGCCGAAAGGGCTGCGGACGGCGGGGCTTGTCATGCTCGGCGTCCAGATCGGCGCATCATTCACGCGCGATGCGGTATTCCTGATGTGGCTCGACCTGCCCTATATGGCATTCATGACGGTATCGGTCGTCGGCTTATCGATCCTTCTTGGGCTCCTGTTCAAGAAGATGGTGGATGAATCATTAGCGACAAGCCTCCTCGGGTCGATTCCAGGTGGGCTCGCGCAGATGGTCGTTATCGCGGAGGAAGTGAAATCCGCAAACATTGCGGTCGTGACGATGATGCAGACAATCCGCATCTTCATGGTCGTAACGATCGTCCCATTCCTTACTGTCTTCCTGACCGGCAGGGAAGAAGGGGAGATAGGCGAGCGTGTTTTCACATTCGCGCCGCTCGCATTCCTCGCCGCGCTCGCTGTCGGAGGAACCCTTTATCTCGGCATGAAGCGTATTGGCTTCCCGGCAGCGGAACTGCTTGCACCGATTCTCACGATGGCGATTGTCCAGACGGTGACAGGCGAGCTGCTTGTCGACTTGCCGTACTGGCTGATTGCGCTTGCGCAGGTATGCATCGGCGCCGGGCTCGGCTTGCAGATGGAGCGCATTGGCGACAAACTGACCTTCCGCTTAGGGGCAGCCATCGTTTTGAACAATGTACTCCTCATCAGTTTCACTGCATTTATTGCGTACATACTCGCGAAACTCTTGCCGGATTATATCTTCCTGGATTTCTTTCTGAGTGCGGCTCCGGGCGGCATCGCGGAAATGGCGATCACGGCGCTCGCGACCGGCGGCGATGTAGCGCTGATCACGAGCTTCCAATTGTTCCGCCTGTTTTTTATTCTGCTGATTGCGTCGCCGATTGTGACGATCATCGTAAAAAAACTTGACGCTAAAAGCGGAAATTGAGTACAATAGAATCAATTAGATAGTCAATGCGTTGATGAGGATAGTAGAATGTGCGTGCATGTCAGAGAGGAAGCCGTTTGGTGCGAGGCTTCCATGGACCAGCATTCGAATGTCGCCTCGGAGCAGTTCCCGTGAAATTCGAGTAGCGGAAACCGGATGTGAAATCCGTTATCAGGCTTGAGCGCCAAGGCTTTTTCAGCTTGGTATAAAGGTGGTACCGCGAACAACTCCTTCGTCCTTTTCAGACGAAGGGGTTTTTTTGTTTTCCGGCAGCACCGCTCAGGCGAATAAAACAAGAGGAGGAATACCAATGACTGAAATGCCAACCAAGTACGATCCGCAAGCCATTGAAAAAGGCCGCTACGAATGGTGGATCAACCAAAAATTCTTCGAAGCGAAACCCGAAAGCGGCAAAACGCCGTATACCATTGTGATTCCGCCGCCGAACGTTACCGGCAAATTGCACTTGGGCCATGCCTGGGACACGACATTGCAGGACATCCTAACACGCATGAAGCGCATGCAGGGCTTTGACGCCTTGTGGCTGCCGGGCATGGACCACGCCGGCATCGCAACGCAGGCGAAAGTGGAAGGCAAGCTGCGCGAAGAAGGCAAGTCGCGCTACGATCTTGGGCGTGAGAAATTCCTTGAGGAATCATGGAAATGGAAAGAAGAATACGCATCGCATATCCGCGAGCAATGGTCGAAGCTTGGATTAGGCCTCGATTATTCCCGCGAACGTTTTACATTGGATGCCGGCTTGTCGAAAGCGGTTCAGGAAGTTTTCGTTAAATTATACGAGAAAAAACTGATCTACCGCGGCAAATACATCATCAACTGGGATCCGGCAACGAAAACAGCGATTTCCGATATCGAAGTTATCTACAAAGATGTGCAGGGCGGATTCTACCATATGCGTTACCCGCTGGCAGACGGTTCAGGTTCGATTGAAGTGGCGACGACGCGTCCGGAAACGATGCTCGGCGATACAGCTGTAGCCGTTCACCCGAAAGACGAGCGCTATCAGCACTTGATCGGCAAGAAAGTCATCCTGCCGATTGTCGGCCGTGAAATCGACATCGTTGCAGACGATTATGTCGACATGGAATTCGGCAGCGGCGCCGTGAAAATCACGCCGGCGCATGACCCGAACGATTTCGAGATCGGCAACCGCCACAACCTCGAGCGCGTGCTAGTTATGCACGAAGACGGCTCGATGAACGAAAATGCCGGCAAATACGAAGGCATGGACCGCTTCGAATGCCGCAAAGCGATCGTCAAAGATTTGCAGGATTTGGGTGTTTTATTCAAAATTGAAGAGCATATGCATTCAGTTGGCCATTCGGAACGCAGCGGCGCGGTAGTCGAGCCGTATCTGTCGACGCAATGGTTCGTTGATATGAAGCCATTGGCGCAGAAATCCGTTGACCTGCAAAAAGGCGAAGACGGCGTCAATTTCGTACCGGAACGTTTTGAGAAAACGTATTTGCACTGGATGGAAAACATCCGCGATTGGTGCATCTCGCGCCAGCTTTGGTGGGGACATCAGATTCCGGCTTGGTACCATAACGAAACCGGCGAAATTTACGTTGGCAGTGAAGCGCCGGCCGATGCTGAAAACTGGACGCAGGACGAAGACGTGCTCGATACGTGGTTCTCGTCTGCGCTATGGCCGTTCTCTACGCTCGGCTGGCCGGAAGACAGCGACGAATTGAAACGCTATTACCCGACCGATGTGCTCGTAACCGGCTATGACATCATCAACTTCTGGGTATCACGCATGATTTTCCAAGCGCTTGAATTCACGGAAGAAAAGCCGTTCGACGACGTATTGATCCACGGCCTCGTGCGCGACGCGGAAGGCCGCAAGATGTCGAAATCGCTCGGCAACGGCGTTGACCCGATGGACGTCATCGCGGAATACGGCGCGGATTCGCTGCGCTACTTCCTCGCGACGGCATCCAGCCCGGGGCAGGATCTGCGCTTCTCAATGGAAAAAGTCGAAAGCATCTGGAACTTTGCCAATAAAATCTGGAACGCTTCCCGCTTTGCCTTGATGAATATGGAAGGCATGACCTACGATCAAATCGATCTTACAGGAAAACGTTCGGTCGCTGATTCATGGATTCTGACGCGTTTGAATGAAACCATCGAACAAGTGACGAACTTAGCGGAACGCTACGAGTTCGGCGAAGTGGGCCGTGCGCTCTATAACTTCATCTGGGATGATTTCTGCGACTGGTACATCGAGATGGCTAAGTTGCCATTATACGGCGCAGACGAAGACGCTAAGAAAATGACGCGTTCGGTTCTCGCTTACGTACTCGACAACACAATGCGCCTCTTGCATCCGTTCATGCCGTTCATCACGGAAGAAATCTGGCAGAACCTGCCGCATCAGGGAGAGTCGATCACAATCGCCGCTTGGCCGACTGTCGATGATTCATTGACCAACCAAAGCGAGTCCGCCAACATGAAATTATTGATGGACATCATCACAGCTGTGCGCACGATCCGTGCAGAAGTGCAGTCGCCGATGAGCAAGAAAGTCGCATTGACGATTTCTGCAAAAGACGCGAACACGCATGCCGTGCTTGAAGCGAACGCTGCCTACATCGAACGTTTCTGCAACCCGGAAACCTTGACGATCGGCGAAAACATCCATGCACCAGAAAAATCGATGTCCGCTGTCGTATCCGGCGCCGAATTGTTCATGCCGCTGGAAGGCCTCATCGACATCGATGCAGAACTCGCGCGCCTGAACAAAGAACTCGAGAAATGGGCAAAAGAAGTTAAGCTAGTCCAAGGCAAACTATCAAACGAGCGCTTTGTATCGAAAGCGCCTGAAGCTGTAGTAGCCGAAGAACGCGCAAAACAAGCCGATTACCTCGACAAACACGCAACTGTTGAAAAACGCATTGAAGAATTGAAGAACCTATAAAAGAGCAGCCGCTTTCCTTCGGGAGAGCGGTTTTTTTGTATAAGGGAATTGTTTGAGTGCCTGGCACATGCCCAACAGAACCCTCTCGGATTGACAACAATAAGGAGCCGTGTTACATTTGCCTTACGAACGGTCGGAAGGGTGAAAGTATGACTCAGCAACAATTAAAAGAAGCTGCATTAAACCGCTTTGCGGAACATGGCTATGATGGAACTTCGATGGCGCATATTGCCGATGACGTGGGAATTAAAAAACAGTCCATCTATACCTATTTTAAAGGGAAAGATGAGCTTTTTCTTCAAGTGTGCAACGAGGTAATGGAAAATGAAGTAAAAACAGTCGTCAATTTTATTGAACAAAACAAAGCGCGTCCAATCGAAGACTTTTTATATGATTTCCTGGTGCACCATAAAGAGCGCTACGAACAGAACGCCGACACCAAGTTTTGGCTGCGTATTTCGTTTTTCCCGCCAGCGCATCTTTACGATGACGTGATGAAAAACGTATATTCCTATCTGGACAAGATGGAAGAGCTGCTGGAACCGATTTTGGACAAGGCGGCAACTGAAAAACAGCTTAGCGGAACAATTGATGTTCAACGGGCAACCGCTGCTTTTTTGGGTATATTGGATGGGATATTCGTGGAAATGCTTTACGGAGGCCCGGAGCGTTTGAATAAAAGACTGGATGCTTCCTGGCATTACTATTGGCGCGGAGTTTCAAAAGATTGATGAAAGTTGTGGAGGAAAAGATATGAATAAGCATTGGATGCTCGTCATAATGGCAGGAGTTATTGAAATATTATGGGCAGTCGGATTGAAGTATGCCTCCAGCTGGATGGCATGGATGGCCGTCGCCGCCTTGATTTATATTTCATTCGTCGTGCTGTTGAAAGCGTTGGAAAAAGTGCCGGTTGCTACAGCGTACGCGGTGTTTACAGGCATTGGGACAGCAGGGACGGTCATCGTGGAAATGCTTGTTTTCGGAGAACCGTTCAGTTGGACGAAAGTATTCTTTATTAGCATGCTGCTGGCAGGGGTGATCGGCTTGAAGCTGGTGACCGCAGACCCAGATAAGAAAGAAAGGGTAGTGTAACATGGCTTGGGTATACTTGATATTAGCTGGCTGTTTTGAAGTGTTGGGCGTAATAGGCATGAACCGGGTTGTCAAATACAAGTCGCTCTCGTCCTATATCGTTTTGGTCGGAGGATTCGCGGTCAGTTTCAGCTTGCTGGGCTTAGCGATGAGAACTTTGCCGATGGGCTTATCCTATGCCGTCTGGACCGGCATCGGCACCGTCGGGGGAACGCTTGTCGGCATGCTGATTTACGGCGAATCAAAAGACTGGAAGCGGATCGTCTTTATCGCAATGATTGTGGCCGCCGTCGTCGGGTTGAAATTGACAGCGTGATGGCTTTGAATAAATAAAACCGCTCTCCATTGGGAGAGCGGTTTTAGGTAGTAGACAAATAAATAATAATGTTATTTAAAGAATAAAAAGTCATTGCATCTTAGGTATACCGGATTCTGCGCTCCATGCGGACGCTTTCCGCGGACGAAGCGCTGAGCCTCCTCGTCGCAAGCTCCTGCGGGGTCTCATCACTCCGTTCTTCCGCAGGAGTCGCCGCATTGCGCTCCGAATCCTTGAGAGATTGCTACGGAAAAGTGTAGTAGTTTGTGACACTCCTTGATTTTAGCCACCTGCTGACAACCGGTCTGGCCAGGAAGACTCCTGTGGGACAGCGAAGGCTGAAGCTGAGCCCACGGAAAGCGAAGTGGCCAGAACGGTTGGGGTATACACAGTTATTCATTTTGATTAGATTTTGTCTACAGTCTAAAACCGCTCTCCTTTGGAAGAGCGGTTTTTGTATGGAAAAGGTTTATAAAAAAACGGAAGATGAAATTCACTTCCTTTTCACGCGAAAGGGCCGTTCCTTCTCCAGCTCTTTCAAATACATCACCAATAGCTCAGCGATGTTTTCATCGTGTGTTGCATAAAAAGAACGTGCACCAACAGGATCTTCAATCTCATTGAATACATGGCGTCCATCCGGCAGCAACAGAAAATCGATGCCGACGTAATCACTGTTCAACGCACGCGCGATCCGCAATACATCTTGCTCCTGCGCAGTGGACAATTCATATTTCGCCGCATCGCCGCCGAGTGTGTAATTGGCTTTAAACGATTCGGCAGAACTGCGTTTCACCGCACCGACGATTTGGTTCCCGATGATATAAGCACGCACGTCAGCAGTGTGCTCGACAACTGGCTGGAAGACGAGAGGAGGCGCGATTGCCGGTATCTCCGCGGGTGAGTGGATCATATCAACGCCATGCCCGCCATGTCCACCAGCAGGCTTCATCACGCAGGGAAACGACTGCGGCTCGCGGTATGTCGGAATAACCGGTACGCCGAGCAGCGTCATCAGTCCAAAACTTTGCCATTTGTCATTGGCGATGCGGTTCACTTCTGCACGGTTCACCAAGCGGACGCCGTGATCCTCGAGGAAGCGCATCGCACCGGGCTGCCGTGTCCGGTTCAACACCATCAAGCCAGACAGTTTAGCGGCAAGTGCGGACAAACCGCCGATCGACCAGTCTTCCCAAAGCATCAATTCGAAATCGCCGAAGCCCTCCAATTCTCGAATAAACCCTGCATTGCGTTCGGCATCAGCCGGTTCATACAGCAAAATCATTTCAAGTCCTCCAGTATGTATGCAATCATGGCGTCTGCGACATTGATTCCGGTGACTTCCAAAATGTTGCGGATGTGCGCCGCTGCATTGACTTCGCAGACAAGCGGCTGGCCGTTCTCGCCGAATAATAAATCCACGCCCGCAAATTCCGCACCGACCGCTTCTGCGGCCTGCAACGCGACGGTCTCTTGACCCTCACTCAAATCGATCAGAGAAGCCTGTCCGCCGTTCGTGATGTTCGCGCGGAAATCCGTTTCGGAATGGCGCTGCATTGCGGCGACAATCTTGCCGCCGACGATATTGACGCGGATGTCGCGTCCGCGGCTCGATGCGATAAATTCCTGGAACACAAAATCGACGCCTCGCAGCGATTCGACTTTCTCATAGAACTCGGTTTCTTTTTCGATCAAATACACTTTCATGCCGAATGAGCCATGGCCTTCTTTAATGACCATCGGCAAGCCGAGCTCGGCGATGACACGTTCGAAATAACCGGACTCCAGGATGGAGAAGTTCGGATAAACTTTCGGGGCGACAATCGTTTTCGGCATCGGCAAGCCAACTTCGGCCAAGCGGATATATTGCGTCGCTTTATTGTCGCACAAGCCGATGACTGCTGGATCGTTATAGACCGGCACGCCGCGGCTCTGCAGAAAATGGCCGAGCAGAATGTCCTTATCGAGCAGCACAGCGAAATCGGGCAGCACGGCCTTAGCCGATAAATCCATCAGCACTTCGTAATTTTTCTTAGGGCTAGCCTCAACGCCGGCGCGCTGTGCCGCGTCCGCGACGAGCCGTGCCTGGTCCGCGAATTTATCCGAAACCAAACTGCCATTATAAATAACCCAACAAGTAGTCATTTCCACTCCACCTTCGTGATATAATAAGTCTCAAAAAAGTGTATCATGTTTCACGCAGAAAGAAGGCTAAAAATGATAAATGGACTCGATAGCTATAAAAAGAAATGGGTGCTCCCATCCGACCCGGCAATCAAACCGGGCTTGGAGGCAATCACTGCGGCACTTACCGAACTGGGCGATCCGCATAAAACGGGGAAGTTCGTCCACATCGCCGGCACGAACGGCAAAGGGTCCACCGCTGTCTTTTTAACTTTTATTCTGCGTGAGCACGGCCATTCGGTCGGCAATTTTTTCTCGCCGGCGATTGAAGACTTGCACGATCAGATCCAGATTGATGGAGTCCCGGTGTCGCCGGAAGATCTGGATCGAGTGATGGAGCGGCTTGCCGGCATCAAAACGCCGTTGACGGATTTTGAATTGCTGACGGCTGCGGCTTTTCTGGTGTTCCAAGACAAAGCGCCCGATTACACCATTATCGAAGCCGGCATGGGGGGGCGCTTTGACAGCACGAACGTCATCGATCCTGAAATTGCCATCATTCCGTCCATCGCGTTGGAACACGTAAATTTCTTGGGCGATTCCTTGGAAAAAATTGCTTTACATAAATCTGGTATTATAAAAAAATGGAAGCCTGTCGTTGTCGGACCCCTGCCAACAGAAGCTAATCAAGTCGTTGAAGAAACCGCTAAAGCTCTGCATGCAGAAGTGATCCGACCTACGGGACCGATAGAAGAAGAGCTTAAGCTGAAAGGCAGCCATCAAAAATGGAACGCTGCGCTCGCCGACGAAGCAGCGAAAGAATTGCTGGGCTTGGCATATGATGCGGCGAAAGCCCGCAAAGCGCTGGCAGGGGCCAGCATCCCGTTCCGGTTTGAAGAAATTTTTTCAGACGTCATCCTGGACGGCGCCCATAACGAAGCCAGCATCCAAGCGCTCGCTGACACGGTGAAGACCTGTTATCCCGACCGGCCGATCCATATCGTGATGGGGCTTTTGAAAGACAAGGATTACATCGCTATTCTGCGCCAACTCGAAACTTTTGGGACCCGCTTCACGTTTGTGGACTTTGAAAATGATCGTGCTCTGCCTGCTGAAATTTTATTTTCAGAAAATAGGTGTAAAATAAAGACAATTGTGAAAAGTTGTGATATATTACCTGTACATAAACATAAAGAGGTGACAATAGTCACTGGTTCTCTCTATTTATTGTCAAAACTAAAACGAGATGATTATCGGATTTTCCAGAATTTACGCAGGTAAACGTTGAGGAGATTTGTAAATCGTTTCCAATAGTTTTTCATTAACCCTGTTTGCCCGGCGGCGAAAAAACCGTCCTGCCCAGGGGGAAGAAGACTTCTGTATCTGCAGCCAACATGAACTTCAGCAGGAAAGGTACCTGATCGCATTGGGCAACGATAAGTCCAAGCGAAATCATAAGCCGCATAACAATTGAATAAAGAGGGAGAAGATGGCATGGCTGTAACGAAAAAGCGAAGCATAATACTTTGGCTGCTTTGGATTGCAATTGTTCCACTGGGATTGTATCTAGTTTACCAACATTATCCGCCGCCGGAAATTGACTTGTGGAATATCACCGCTTTTACAGTATTGGCTATTTTGACTGCATTGATGCCGCTCAACATCAACGGTACACCGATGTATTTGGTTCAATGTGTGACCATAGCCGTATTTTTGAAATATGGTTTATTTGCAGAAATCATCCTGTCTCAGCTGACTGTATTGATTTTATTGTTCCGAAGCAGAAGCGATGAGCCGCGCCATATCCGGCTGCCGTTCAATTCGCTGATGTTTTTCGTCGTATCGGCGATTGCCGGCATTGCCTATATGGAATTTGGCGGTGAAATCGGTTCGACGGTTATCACCCATATTTTGATTTTCGGCTTGATCTACGAAATAATTTCCATCCTGTCCAATCATTTATTCCTCTATATGGATGATATGTTCATGGGAGTCAATAAATCATTCTTTTCTCTGGATACCGTTTGGGACTTTGCAATTACGTTGTTGGTGTTTCCATATGCTATCACGCTGTATATTACAGAAGCCTATATCGGAGCGACAGCGTTGTTCTTGCTTGGCATCCCGTTTCTCATGATTGCGGGTCTGCTGCGCATGTACAGCAGTTCGGAAAAAGTTAACATCGACTTGAAAAAAGCCGGCGAGATCGGCCATCAGCTCGCGGCCCGGCTGTCGACCGATGAAGTGCTCGACCAATTTGTCATCCAAGTGACGAAGATGTTCCGCCTCGATTACACATACGTCATCGATTACCGGGACGGCGAATTGCAGATGCTGCGGATGTTCGAAAATGATGAATTCATCAAGAACCAAGTGCCTCCGGTCCGCTACAATAAAGGGATAGCCGGCAACGTCATTGTCTCCGGCACGCCTGTCATCTACGACAAGAAAAGCGAATGGGACGACATCGTTACAGGCTATGTTCCAGTCGATGCAGAAAGCATCATGTGTACGCCCATCGCACGGAATAATAAAATAGAAGGAGTGCTGCTCGTCGCTAGCCGTAAAAAGTTCGCATTTGCAGCGCACCAATTGAAAATCCTGGACATTCTCAGTACCTATTTCGCCGTTTCTTTGGAAAAGGCAGGATATGTCCAGCGTGCGATTGCCACAAGTGAGCGCTGTGGATTGACGCAGCTTTATAATTATCGTTATTTGGATGAAAAGCTCGAAAAAAGCATGCAGAAAGTCAAGTCGGGTGAAATTGCCAGCTTGTCTCTGATCATGATGGACATTGACCATTTCAAATCAATCAACGATACTTACGGCCATCAAAGTGGAAACGATATCCTTGTCGAACTGGCGAACATGATCCGGGAAGAAGTCGGATCGGAAGGGACCGTGGCGCGTTACGGGGGAGAAGAATTCGTCGTCATGTTCGAAAACTATGGCAAAGAGTTCAGCATGCTGTTTGCTGAGAACTTGCGCAAGCGGATCGAGCAGCATGAATTTCTGATCCAAAGCGACCTGGATTCTGAACGTTCAGTGGAAAAAGTGCACATCACATTAAGCATCGGCGTATCAACGGCGCCGGATGACAGCGACGAACCGAATGCATTGATCCGCAATGCTGACCGGGCATTGTATATCGGAGCGAAACAAGCCGGCCGAAATAAAGTCGCGGCGTATGCAAAATAAAAGACTGTAAAATGAGGAATCACTCATTTTACAGTCTTTTTTCCTATTTTAATGGGTATAGACCTGAAAAATAATAGTAAATAACGTAGATTATACTGTAAAAACATAGTGCAGAAGCTTGAATTAAATGTAATAATAAGCATATGAATATTTGGAGAAATTACATTATTTTATAGAAAAAAATGGAAACAAGTCATTACTTAGTGAGCTGGGGGTTATGATATGAAGGCTTTTAAGGACGAAAATGGTTTGACACTAGTAGAAGTTCTTGCCGCGCTTGTCATTTTAAGCGTCGTTTTCATTGGTATCATGACTATTTTCCCGCAAATGACTCTTTTTAATGAAAAAACCGAAACCAAATTGGATACGATGAATCTGGCGAGGCAGGAAATGGCAGATCTTGTTGCTGCTGATAAATGGAAGAAGGTATTGGTATCCAGTGCCGTGACGCCCGATACAGGAATGCCGGGTTACTTGTCTGAAGCAAAAATGGCTGCTGAAATGGCAGCGGAAGGCTACACCTTAAGCTCACATGAATCTGGTTTCGACCGGTATCAAAAAAAATCCGATTATTTATATGAAGCTGACGTTTACTTGAATTGCGAAACCTATTTAAACCCGGCGGTTATCGGAGAAGCACCGGCTGCAGGGACTTGTGCAAAGCTGGAACCGACTAAATTGCACAAAGTCCATTTGAAAATTTACGATATTAATGCCACAAGCCCGGAAACATATCGATTGAGCAGTGAGACGTTTTCTTTTATTTCCTATAAAGCTACAGAAGGAACGCCTTAAGAAAGTGTGGGTGGTTAATATGAAGCTCAACCAGAAAGGGATGTCTCTTGTGGAGTTGCTGGCGGCTCTAGCGCTTGTTTCCCTCATTGCCGGCATTGCCTGGACCGCCTTGTCGATAGGATTTAAACATACGGCAGTAGAAACTGGAAAGACGCTTATGCAGCAAGACGCCAATATCATTATTGCCACTTTGACGAATGAACACCGGAGAAACAGCAATTATTCATTGGTCTTTGAAGGAAATAAGCTGAAGATTGAAACTTGCTCTGCCTCTGGCAGCTGCTCAAGCCAAGTGCTGGACCAGAAATATGATTTTAGCGGCACCGTGATCAATGGCATCGTGATCGACTCCCATGATTCTACGCCGGTTGATCAAGTGTTAGGCATTGAACCGAAGAAAAAGAATACCGATGTCATCTTGAAACTCACAGATCTGAACAATTCTAACAATTCGGTAACGATAAAAACAGCGTTGACTAGGATTCTTACAAATTAGAATTGAAGGGAGCAAAACAATGAAGCATTTAAAAAGCCAGCAAGGCTACGCGTTATTGATTGTTTTGTTAATCATTGTGCTTTTCCTCAGCATCTCTGCGACTTTCATGGCCGGTTCATTGAATAATGCCAAGCAGGAACAGACGGTTGATATCACGAACCAATCTGTTGCTTCAGCTGAGATGGGTGTTAATTATTTCACATCGGATTTCCAAAGAGAGCTGGAACTTATAAAAATGCAGATCTCCCAAGAAACACAAATAGCTGTCAATGACTTGATTGCCTGCATCCAACCGCCGAGAGGTGCGCTATGTTCGGATGATGCGGAAATTGCAGCCACAGAAGCCCAAATCGACTCGGATATGAGAAGCATGTATATCGATAAAGTCTTCGCAAAAATTGCAGCATTAAACGATTTGACAGGAGATGAAATTGTTCCCTTTTCTTCCGGACAGATAAATTACACCATCTTATCCGCTTCAGGCAACAAACTGAATGACGCTGGAGGCGCTGCAAACGATAACGATGATGTGAAAAGCATCACAGTCAATTTGGGGATGTCGGGCACTTCCAAAAACGTCACGAAAGAATTGAAAGCTTTCTTTACAATTGAAGTTCCTGAAACGTTTTTGGATGAAAACGAATCGTTAACCGTCCATACGAAAGTACCAGTGACAAAAGATGATATCACGTACACAGACATTTTTGATGCTGTTAAACCAACCATCTCGTGTGAAGCAATGCTTGACCAAGTTGAAAGCGGGACAACCGTGCTTTATCCGCTGTACGAATGCAAATTTGCTGCTGGGCAAACGCTGGCGGAATTTCTGGCAGATATCAAGGAAGCAGGCTTGAACCCTGAAGATTTTAAAGTCTATATCAGCGATTTTTTAACGGAAGTGTGTTCGGCCAACTGCAACTCCCTCGATATGGAAGGAATCAGCATCGTGGTTGAAGAGGATGATATAGATGCATTCAACAATATGAATAATATGATCAACGCCAATTTGCTGGTCAACGGCGAACTGGCAACCGGCAATAACTTAACGAACTTAGGGAAAAACGGCAGCAAACAGACCGTCATTGTGAAAGAGCTCGACGTAGACAGCAATATCCAGAATATGTATTATACCAATTTTCTTGTCCTTGGAAGAGATGTCACGGCTGATCAAATAGACAAAGCCGTATCGAAATTGCAATGGGGCCAGAATTTTGAAATCGATAATCATTCGCGGCTGTGCATAGATTTAGACCGTATACTTCCTGCGGACCTCACCAGGCTGAAAGAAGAAGTGGGATTCACGAATAGCGGTTCGCTCATCTATTACACCCGAAGCGCCAGCAATAAATTCATCTTGAAAAAGAAAAGCGGAAATTCTTATGTCGATGATCCTGAGAGAACAGCGCTCTACGTTCGCCAAATGGCCGAGCCTACCGCGTCCTATACCACTTTCCTTGCGGCATGCGGCGTGACGATTAGTGAAACGATTGATGAAGAAACAGAAGTTTCCGTGCCAAGTGTCCTCGAACCAGGATTCGAGTTCGACGTGGAATATTAATGAAACGGCAAGCCAATAAGCACGTTATTTTACAGGGGGTTACATTTTGGTTCAATTTTTGTTTTTTATTATCTTTGCAGCGATTGCAGCAGCGGTCCTCATCTTAAAGTTCAAATCAGTGCCGGCAGTTAAGAAAGGAGCGATTGGCGGCGGCGGTCTCGCTGCTGCCGCAATTGCCTTAATCGTCCAATCGGTTCTTTCATGGTATATGGCATTATTGGTTTTGGTTGCGGTGTCTCTTGGAGCAGCCATGCTCTACATGAAAATGCTTGAAAAGGAAAAACTTGAAAATCAGCGCCTTGCCGAAGAGCGCAAAGAGCGCAGGCAGTCACTTATCTCACCAGATGCAACAACTCAGCCGGTGTTAAATAAGCTTCAAAGCACACCGAAAGCTGAAAAAATCAGTGTGCAGCAAGAACCCGCAGCAGAAAAAGTGAAAGAAACAATAGAAGAAACCCAGCCGGAAAGAGAAACCGTGCCGCCGAGTTTTGGCATGCAGTCGATCCAGCCGATGGGAAAGGAGCATTCACGTGAACAATAAAGTATTCGGATTAACGTTTGCCGCAGTTCTGTCATCAGGCCTATTGGTTTTCGGTGCATCAAATGCGGGAGCATATGCGGTAGACACGTGGCTGTTTCCAGCAGAAGAGTTCGGCGACAACACCTATATCGGCACGACCGATGTTTCCAATATGGAAGTCGAACAGGCGAAGGGGTTGTTTGCGGGCCAATCAGACATTTGGCGTGCGGCGTCCAGCCTGCAAGTTTCCTACCAGGATGCTGTGGCGGACTACCCGATTGAGACCATTGAAATTTTAGTTGATGAAACATTGATGAATGCGGAGAACGGCGTGCAAAATGGCTTCCGTTTCCAGCTTTCTCCTGATACGACCGCAGCGTTCTTGGTGGAGCACTTCCCGGTAGCGTCATTTTCAGAGGCGGATGTCAACACGGTCAACGCAAAATTGGCTGCTGCGCTTTCAGCAGGACAATCACAGACGCTCGTAACAATCAGTGATGAAACCTTGGCGGTCGAACGTGAAGTGATTGCATCCGCTTCATTTACACATACTATCAAAAGCGCTGAAGGATCAGCTGTAGCATTAGCGTTGGACGGCTTTGTAATCGAGCCAGGTATGAAGTTTTCATTCCTTGATTTCATCACGGCATTGCCGCTTGTGGAAATAACAGATGGTGAACTTTCGCAAATTGCGTCTGCTATCTATTCAGCTGTGCTGCAAAGCAACCTCACAGTTGATGAGCGCAGCATCGGATCGGCTGCCCCGGTTTCCGTACCACTCGGGAAAGAGGCGGCGATCAACCGCCAATTGGGCATCGATTTGGTGTTCACCAATCCGAATGAAAGCTCCGTAACACTGAATGTGTCACTCGACAGTTCAGCCGTCAAAGCGGAGTTAAGCGGATTGCCGCTTGTCTATGATTACGAAATCCAGACTGGCGCAGAAGAAAAAGTAGAGCCGCGCTTGATCAAACAATACAGTTCGTTCGTTGCTTCCGGCAGTGTGGTGAAAGAAGAAGGGCGCAACGGCATGCGCGTCAATGTGCTGCGCACCATCTTAATGGACGGCAAAGAGCTTGAAGTCGAACCGGTATCGACCGACTTTTACCCGCCGGTCCATAAAATCGAAGTTTTTGCGCTGAAGGCAGCGGAAGTTCCTGTTGCAGCAGTGCCGAAACCTGGAGAACCCGGCTTTGTTGACGCAAACGGCGACGGTGTGCATGATGCACCGGCCACAGCTGTTGTACCGCAGCCAGGAGGGCCCGGCTTTGTTGACGCCAATGGAGACGGCGTACACGATGTACCGGCAGCCGTTATTACACCGCAGCCAGGCGCCTCCGATTTCGTTGATACCAATGGTGATGGCATTCATGACGCACCCGTTGTCGTAACGCCAGCGCCGATTGCCGGCGATCCGGGCTTCGTGGATGAGGACAGCGACGGGCTGCACGATTGGCAGCCGCCGGTAGCTCCGACGCCATCAACCGAAGAAGAACGCGACAAAGGCGGAAATTTAGTACAGCCGTAATGTGGGGTTGAGGAGGAAATAGTTTGGCTAGAACTCGTAAACGATTAGGAGATATATTGATCGAATTGGGTCTGCTGACAGAAGCGGACCTGCAAGGCGCCTTAGAAGGCAAGCAAAACGACCAGAAATTGGGCGATGCGCTCGTGCAGCGCGGCCATATCACCGAACAGCAATTGATCGAAACGCTGGAAGTGCAGCTGGGCATCCCGCATGTGTCGCTGTTCCGGTATCCATTCGAGCCGAAATTATTCAATGTCGTGCCGAAAGATTTCGCGAAGCGCAAAATGCTCGTGCCCCTGAAAACCGAAGGCGATAAATTATATGTGGCCATGACCGATCCGACGGACTTTTTCGCTATCGACGATCTGCGCCTGACGACCGGCTTCCAAATCGAGCCGGCGATTGCATCGAAAGATGACGTCATGCGCACGATTGCCAAATACTACGAAGAAGAGTCGTACGACGATATCCTCGAGGACATGCCGCAGTCTGCGGAACAGCAGGAAGACTTGAACGATATCGACGCGCCGATTGTGCGGCTCGTCAACCAGATCTTGTCGAATGCCGTTTCGATGAAAGCGAGCGATGTCCATTTGGATCCGCAAGAAAGCAAGATCCTTGTGCGCTATCGCATCGATGGCACGCTGCGCACCGAGCGCATCTTGCCGAAGACGATGCAGCAGATGGTCACCGCCCGCTTGAAAATCCTTGCAAACCTCGACATCACCGAAAACCGCGTGCCGCAGGATGGGCGCATCAAAACCCATGTCGACTTCCGTGCCATCGATTTGCGTGTGTCATCGCTGCCGACCGTGTTCGGGGAAAAAATCGTAATGCGGATCCTGGATTTGAGCAATAACTTGACCGACATCTCGAAGCTCGGCTTCACCGACTTGAACATGAAGCGTTTTATGGCAGAAATCGACAAGCCGAACGGCATCGTGCTGATATCCGGCCCGACCGGCTCCGGCAAATCGTCTACGCTTTACGCAGCGCTCAATAAACTCAATAGCGAAGAAGTCAACATCATTACTGTAGAAGATCCCGTCGAGTATCAGCTCGAAGGCATCAACCAGATCCAGGTAAATGCAAATGTCGGTTTGACATTCGCGGCCGGTTTGCGGTCGATTCTGCGGCAGGATCCCGATATCGTCATGGTAGGGGAGATCCGCGACAAAGAAACCGCAGAAATCTCCATCCGGGCATCGCTCACCGGACATTTGGTGCTCAGCACCATCCATACGAATGACTCGATTGCATCGATTACACGTCTCATGGACATGGGCGTCGAGCCGTTCCTTGTGACGGCATCGCTTAACGGCGTCGTTGCCCAGCGGCTTGTCCGCAAAGTATGCCGCGACTGCCGCGAAATCCAGCCTGCGACTCCGCGGGAGCAGGACATCGCCGCAAAACGCGGCATCACGTTAGATGTCGTTTCGCGCGGCAAAGGCTGTTCGCAATGCAATATGACCGGTTACCGCGGGCGTATGGCCATCCACGAAGTGCTCATCGTCGATGAACCGATGAAAATGGTCATCAACCGCGGAGGAACAGCTGCGGAAATCCGTGAAATCGCTGTCCGCAACAACACCATTTTTCTCATTGACGACGGCCTATTAAAAGTGAAGGAGGGCATGACGACGACCGAGGAAGTATTACGCGTCGCCATGATAGATTAACGCCATGAATACAACTCTAAACTATATAGATACCGTTTTAACAGCAGCCATCGATATGAAAGTTTCCGATGTCCATATGACGGCCGGCATCCCGCCGGTATTCCGCATGCACGGTACTTTGAAGCAATACGGCGATGAAAAAATGATGCCGGAAATAACGAAAGAAATCGCCAAAGTGCTGATGCCGGAAGCGCTCTGGGACACATTTTTGGAAAAAGGGGAGATGGATTATTCATACTCCATTCCAGGTGTCGCCCGTTTCCGTGTGAACTCATTCCGCCAGCGCGGTTCCGTGTCGCACGCGTTCCGCTCCATCCCGACCGTAATTCCGAGCATCGACGATTTGAACATGCCGGACACATTGAAGAAATTGGCTGACACGCACCAAGGATTGATCTTGGTTACAGGGCCTACGGGTTCCGGGAAATCCACGACGCTTGCAGCAATCATCCGCCACATGAACGAAACGATGACAAAGCACATCATCACGCTTGAAGATCCGATCGAGTATATGCACCGCCATGGCACTTCGGTCATCGACCAGCGCGAAGTCGGCTTTGATACGAAATCGTTCGCTAACGGCTTGCGGGCTGCATTGCGCCAAGATCCGGACGTCATCCTGGTCGGAGAGATGCGGGATCTGGAAACGATCACTACCGCCATCACCGCAGCGGAAACAGGCCATTTGGTCATGGGCACGCTCCATACTTCAAGTGCCGCTTCCACTGTAGAACGGATCATCGACGTTTTCCCGCCCGAACAGCACGCACAAATCCGCACGCAGCTCGGCGGCATCCTGAAAGCGGTTATTTCACAGCGCTTGCTGCCGACTGTGGACGGCAAAGGGCGTGTTGCGGCGACAGAGATTTTGATCAACAACACCGCCGTGGCCAACTTGATCCGCACGGAAAAAGTGCACCAGATCCCGAACGTTATCTTGACGAACCGCGCCGCCGGCATGCACATGATGTCTACCTCGGTGCAGGAATTGCTGAAACGGGGCAAGATTTCGCGGCAAGTGGCGCAGCCTTACCTGGAAGGGGAGGAATAGCATGGCGCGTTTTAAATACGAAGGGCGCGATAAGAAAAAAATCCGGTCCGGCATCATCACCGCCGAAAACCGCAAAGCTGCCGTCCAAAAGCTGCGTGATGATGGCGTCCGCGTCATCGATATCCGCGAAATGCCGACCACAGCACTGCAAAAAGACATCTCATTCGGCGCACCTGTCAAAAAAGACCAGTTCATCATGTTCCTGCGCCAGTTCTCGACGCTAATGCGCTCCGGCGTGACAATCGTTGATTCCGTGAAAATCCTGTCGCAGCAAGTGGAATCGAAGGCGCTGCAGAAAACCTTAGGAGAAATCGACGAAGATTTGCGCAAAGGCAATTCGCTTTCCAATTCGTTCGCGAAATTCCCTAAAATCTTCGAACCGCTGACGGTCAACTTGATTCGCGCAGGCGAACTGTCTGGGAACATCGATGAATCGCTCGATAGGCTGGCCACACATTACGACAAAGCCTATCAGACAAAACAGAAAGTGAAATCGGCGATGTCTTATCCGGTTGTTGTCGGTGTCATCGCAATGGGCGTCGTCATTTTCCTGTTGTCGTCGATCGTGCCGATGTTCGCGGAAATGTTCGCAGGCTTTGGCGGTGAATTGCCGATCGTCACGCAGTTTGTGCTAGGGGCAAGTGAATTTGTCAAAGTGTATTGGTATATCGTACTCGGAGCGATTCTGCTTTTCGTTGCGACGATTTGGGGCATGAAACGGACTGAAAAGGGCAAATTGATGCTCGATACATTCTTGCTGCGCATGCCGATATTCGGCAATATCTTCAAGAAATCCGCATTGGCGCGCCTGACAAGAACTTTGAGTTCCTTGTTTTCGAGTTCCGTGCCGATCTTGCAGGCCATGACGATGACTGAAAAAGTCGTCGGCAACGCTGTGATGTCGAAAGTCATCATCGCGTCGCGCGACTCTCTCGAACGCGGCGGTTCGCTGACCGAACCGATGCGCAACCACTGGGCGTTTCCGCCGCTAATCCCGCACATGATTTCAATCGGCGAACAAACCGGCTCACTCGACCACATGCTTGCAAAAGTAGCGGAATTCTATGAACAGGAAGTCGATGCCGAGACCGATAAATTGAAAGCATTGATTGAACCGTTAATGATTGTTGTGCTTGCTACAATAGTCGGGACTATAATACTAGCGATTATGATGCCGATGTTCGAGATGTTCCAAAATGTAGATAAATTGTAGGTATAATTAACATTAATTATGAAAAAATTTCTAAATAATTGCTATAATTGCTATTGTTTAATTTGGTACTATTGATATAATAAACATGTACTCATCATAGTACGATTAAGACAAAATAAGAGGGGGAAATGAAATGAAGAAATTTATCCAACAGAAATTGAAAGACCAGAAAGGTATGACGTTGATCGAGCTTTTAGCCGTAATCGTCATCATCGCGATCATCGCGGCAATCGCTATTCCAGCGATTGGGAATATTATTGAGAACAGCCGAGTTGGAGCAGCGAAGTCGGATGCTTTAAGTGCTTTTGCGGCAGCTGAATTATACTTAGCAGAAAATGCTGCTGATACTGCAATTACAACTGCTGAATTAACTGGAGGCGGATATTTGGATGATCTTGGATCGTTCCCAACTGCTACTGGTCCTGCATTCGCTGTGAATACTGCAGGTGATTTATTATTAACTGGAACTGCAGTTAATGGAGGAGTTACTGTTGCATTTTCAAGTGCTACAAAAGGAAATGTACAGGATTTAAACAATAGTGCTGATAGTGCTGCTGGTGCGAGTGTTGCACCAAGCGCTAATATTACAGTTACTAGATAATAAGAATAATTATTAGGAGCTGAGAAAATGGCCTTATCGTTTTTATCGAGAAAAGCGCGAGTCGCGACAATAACTATAGAAGAAGACGCGATCCGCCATGTTGACCTGAAATCGATTGCCCCCCTTCAATTGAGCTGTGCGGAAGAGATGGCTCTGCCGCCGGGGATCATTGAAGACGGCAAAGTGGCTGACATGGAAGCGCTGGAATCGGTGCTCGATAAGGCTGTCAATCAGTGGGGTCTCTCTAAGAAGTCAGTCCGCTTCCTCGCCCCTGACGAATTCGTTACAATCCGCAAAGTGCCTTATCCCGAAGGCGTCGAAGCCGATGAGCTGAAAGGTCATTTCTTCATCGAAATCGGTTCTACTCTTTACTTGCCATTCGAAGATCCCGTCTTCGATGTGGTGCCGTACCATTCTGACAGCGACAATCCCGAAGTAATCATTATCGCCTCGAAAGAATCAGTCATCGACGATTATGAGTCGGCGCTCGATTCTGCGAAAATGAAGGCGGTTGTGGCTGATATCACACCGCTCGCTCTCTACCGGCTCGCGTACCTGCAGCATGACTTCACAGCAGATGAGCACATCATGCTCATCGATCTGCAATCGAAAAAAATGACAGTCTCGATTTTCCACGAGCATTTCCCGCTTTTCATGCGGCCAGTGGAATTCGACGTATCCGGTACAATCATGGAAGACCCGGCGTCAGTAATGGAAATTGTCGAAGAAGAGGCAGAAAAACTTGCCAACTTCTACCGCTATAATATGAATGAAGGCGAATATGGCATCACGAAAGTGGTATGCAACGGCGAATTCGATAATTGGCCGGCATTTAAAGCGCGCCTGGAAGAACGGTTCTTGCTGCCGGTTGCCCCGGTTGTATTGGATGACATTCCTTCCGATAGCGCGAAAGATGTACCGAGCCGTTTCAACCGCGCCATTGGCCTTGCGCTGAAAGAGGTGTGACGATGTTAGTAGATATTAATTTATTGCCGCAGAAAGAACGGGACCGTCCCGCTTCGATTGTTGCGGCGATTGCCATTTTATTGGTGGCAGTGATCATTTGGGCTGTTTTTGCTTTTCTCTCGGGCGGCCATAAAGAACAACAGGCAATAGCTGCGGCGCAAACCGTGCAAGTGCAAGCAGAACAAGCGATGCTTCGTGAACAACTGGAAGCGGTGCAAGGCATGAACGAAGAACAGCAATTGAAAGCGACTGTCGATTGGGCGGAAAGCTATCAATTCGATACATTGCCGCTACTAGCGGAATTGGTGTCGAAATTGCCGGCACGCGGATTTTTCGACAGCTTTTCTTATACAGGTATGGACGTCGCGACATTGGGCGTTCAATTTGATACAGCCCGTGAAGCTGCATACTACTTGGCGCAGTTGAAAACGTCGAGCCTGCTTGAATCGGCAACATTGGATTCTGTGGTGCAAGAAGAGCTTGAAGAAGAAACGGCGGAAGACGGCACGGTTATCATCGATGAAGATGCACCGATTATCAACCCGCGTTACCTCGCGACTTATACCGTGATCTTCGTCGATGGCCGCGTCCCTGCGTTGACGCCTGAAGGCGAAATCATTGTAGAAGAACCAGTTGCGGAAGAGGTTCCGGCCGAAACGCCACCGGTGGAAGAGGCACCGGCAGCTGAAGTTGACGTTAATGTGGACGTTGATCAACCTGCGCCAGCGCCGACAACAGAATCAGAAACACCTGTGGCGCCTGCAACTGAAGCGCCAGTGCCAACAGATGGAACGGCAGGTGAAGGCCAATGAGCAGCATGACGAAACGTCAAAAAGAAACAGCGTTGATCGTCCTTGCAGCAGTATTCTTAATGGCGCTTGCCGCGTATTCCTATTTCATGGTGTACGCACCAGCGCGCGATGGAGCGTTGCAAGCCGAGCAATCGTTGAGCTCTGAACGCGACGTCTTAATGGCGCTTCAGACGCAGATCAAAGAATTGCCGGAAGGTGAAAAAATCAGCACGAGTGAATTGCAGCAAAAAGTTTCGATTGAACCGTTATCGGAATTGATTGTCCTGCAAATTGAACAAGCAGAATTGCTGTCGAAATCGCTTGTGACGAATATTGCGATTACAGAAGAGCCGGTCGTTTTGCCGGTACCGGTCGAAGGCTTGGAGAATTTGCAGGAAGTGCAAACGACCGTGTCGATTGAAGTTGCAGATTATAAGAACATCACTTCGTTTATCAAGGAAATCGAAGCGATGGATCGCATCTTGATTGTCGATTCGATTGATTTCGGCGCATTGGAAGAAGTCACGACGGCAGACCAGGAGCGCGAGCTGATTGAAGTCACTTTAGGATTTTCCGCGTATTTCCGCCCGGATTTGATTGCATTGCTTGATACATTGCCGAAAGTCGATGCGCCGCCGCCGGCAGGAAAAGTTAACCCGCTCGCTCAAAATGACGGCACAGACCTTTCTGCTCCAGACGAGGCAGTTCCGGCAGAAGAAGCTGCGGTGGATGTCGATGTTGACGTTGATGTCGACATCGAAGAAGATTCTGCTGCAGTACCAGCCGAACCAAACCCGAACGTTGCCGGCGCGCAGACAGCCGGCTATCATAAAGTGCAAAAAGGCGATACCTTGTTCTCGATCGCTGTTCAATATTTCAACAGCCGCGATGGCGAAGCGCTGATTCAGCAAGCGAACGGCAAGACTGATAAAACGGTCATGGTTGGTGAGACGCTGATCATTCCGGAACGCCGTTAAAGGGAAATCACATTGATTTCCCTTTTTCTTTTAAAAAATATCCGTAAAAGAGGTCTATTATGGCAATTACATACACTGTGTTCTTTACGATCTTCGGGCTCATCTTTGGCTCATTCTACAATGTCGTCGGCTTGCGCGTACCCAAAAAAGAATCGATTGCGTTTCCCCCCTCGCATTGCACGAAATGCGACCGGCAATTAACGGCGCTTGATTTGGTGCCCGTCTTTTCTTATTTATTCCTGCGCGGCCGCTGCCGTTCATGCGGCGAGAAGATCCATTGGGTCTATCCGCTGATGGAGTTCATCACAGGCGCACTATTCGCCGTGTCGTTTTGGAAGATCGGCTTCGAACCGGAATTGATCATCGCGATTTTGTTCATGTCGCTGCTTGTCATCATCACGGTGTCGGACATCGCTTATATGCTCATTCCGGATAAAGTATTGTTGCCGATTGGCGCGTTGCTGCTTGTCTTAAGATTGTTCATCCCGCTCGATCCGTGGTGGGATTCACTGCTCGGCGCGGCACTGGGATTCGGCATTCTTCTATTGATTGCCATGGCGTCGAAAGGCGGAATGGGCGGCGGCGACATCAAGCTGTTCTTCGTCATCGGGCTCGTCCTAGGCGTGTCCGGCACGCTGATGACCTTGTTCTTCTCATCGCTGATCGGCTCGATTGCCGGCATCATCATGCTGCGCATCAAGAACCAAGGCCGCAAGACGCCGGTTCCATTCGGCCCGTCAATTGCGCTCGGCGCCGTCATCGTCTATTTCTGGGGCGACGCGTTATTGAATTGGTATATGAATTTCTGGGGATGAAGCCTTGTGCTTCATCTTTTTTTATTGCCATAAATTCATTCGTAAAATAATTATTCGGTCAGCGCCGGACGTCGCTTTGGGGCAGATGAGCCTATCAAATTTCATTTTTCAACCCGGTAATTCGCAGCAAAAATCATTTTTCCTTTTTAGCAACAATTTTCAACGGCGCCGAAATTCGGTATGATGCTAAAAAAGGGAGGAATCCATCCATGAAATTTAAAGCCAAACAACCGATCATCCTGGCGTCTGCGTCACCGCGCCGCCGTGAACTATTAGAAGGTCTGGGCATCGACTTTACCGTAGAACCGAGTTTGAAAGACGAGCCGACGCCTGAAGGTTTCCATACCGCGATGGGCTATGTAATTGAGTGTGCGTTATTTAAAGCAAAAGATGTCGCGAAAGGCCATCCGGAAGCAGTCGTCATCGGCTCGGACACGGTCGTCGTGCTGGACGGCGACATTTTATTGAAGCCTGAAAATGAAGCGCAGGCGAAAGATTTTCTGGGCCGCCTGTCCGGCCAAACGCATGACGTCATTACTGCTGTGTCAATCATCAAAGGTGGCAGTGTGCAATCGTTCCACGAAATCGTACGTGTGACGTTCCACGAATTGCCGCAGGACTGGATTGAAGCGTACACTGCGACACCGGACCCGTATGACAAAGCAGGTGCTTATGGCATCCAGACGGCATCGGGCTTGTTCGTCAAAGCGATCGAAGGTGATTACAACGCGGTCGTCGGCTTGCCGATTGCTTCGCTTGCACAGAAGCTCGTGTTGTCAGGTTACATCGAATTGCAGGGGAGCCGCGTCGAATGCTGACGGAACAGGCGCTGATGATGCGCGAAGTCCATTCAGCCGACCGTCCGCGCGAGCGGCTCATCTCCCAAGGGGCGACGAGCTTATCGAATCAGGAATTGATTGCGATTTTGCTGCGCACCGGCACGAAGCAGGAATCCGTTTTGCATCTTGCAAATCGGGTTTTGCTTTCCTTTGAACAAATCCATCATTTAAAAGACGCAACGATTGAAGAAATCACAGCCATCAAGGGCATCGGCCAAGCGAAAGCGGTGCAAATCCTGGCATCGGTCGAGCTGGGCCGGCGCCTTTCCTCAAAGCAGACAGACACGAAATACACCATCCGTTCCCCCAAAGATGCCGCCAATTACTTGATGGCGGACATGACTTCGCTTAAACAGGAGCATTTTGTGGTCCTGTTCCTCAACATCAAAAATCAGGTTATGCACAAACAGACGATCTTCGTCGGCAGCCTCAATGCCAGCATCGTCCATCCGCGGGAAATTTTCCGCGAAGCGGTGCGGCGTTCTTCGGCGTCGATCGTCTGCGCCCACAATCACCCGTCCGGCAACCCGGCTCCGTCACCGGAAGATATTGCGGTCACTAAACGGCTTTTGGAAGCAGGGAGCATCATCGGAATAGAACTTTTAGACCATATCATAATAGGGGACCATCAATTCATTTCTTTAAACGAAAAGGGGTTCATGTAGGACTGTTACTTTCTTTCTTAATCGTCTATAATGAGTAGTATTGTGTTTACTCTATGGCAAATGTGCATATAAAGAAGGGAAGATTTGACTTGTTTGGAATTGGAACGAAAGACGTGGGAATTGATTTAGGGACTGCGAATACCCTGGTATTCATTAAAAATAAAGGGATTGTACTGCGGGAACCGTCCGTAGTGGCAAAAAATACCAGCACAGATGAAATAGTAGCTGTTGGGAATGATGCACGTAATATGATAGGGCGCACTCCTGGGTCTATCGTCGCAATTCGTCCGATGAAAGACGGAGTAATTGCGGATTTCGATACGACGACAGCAATGATACAGTATTACCTGAAGGGTGCGATGAAAGCGTCCGGCACTTCGTGGTCGAAGCCGAACGTCATGATTTGTGTGCCTTCTGGCATTACATCGGTTGAAAAGCGCGCCATCATTGACGCTGCCCGCCAAGCAGGCGCTCGTGAAGCGTTCACGATCGAAGAACCATTCGCGGCTGCCATCGGCGCAAACTTGCCAGTATGGGAACCTACGGGAAGCCTGGTCGTCGATATTGGTGGCGGGACGACTGAAGTGGCTGTCATTTCGCTTGGCGGCATCGTCACAAGCGAATCGGTCCGCGTCGCGGGCGATGCGATGGACATTGCGATCACGCAATTCATCCGCAAGACCTATAACCTGACAATCGGGGAACGGACAGCTGAAGCGATTAAAATTGAAATCGGTTCTGCGCGCACAGTAACAGAAGCGGAGAAAAATGCTAAAATGGATATTCGTGGACGCGACCTTTTAACTGGCTTGCCGAAAACGATTGAAATTTCCGCGGAAGAAATTGCTGAAGCGTTGAAAGAATCGGTTGCATCGATTATCGAAGGCGTACGCCGCACACTCGAAAAAACACCGCCTGAATTATCAGCGGATGTGATGGAGCGCGGAATCGTCTTAACAGGCGGCGGAGCTTTGTTGAAAAACCTCGACAAAGTGATCGCTGACCAGACCGATATGCCTGTCTTCATCGCAGACAACCCGCTTGACTGTGTCGCGATCGGCACCGGCAAAGCACTGGACAACATCAGCCAGATTCGACGCCAGCAATCGCATAAATAAGGAGGATTGCCCCAAATGTTCCACTTTTTTTCAAACAAGCGGCTGATTTTGCTGCTGCTCGGCGTTATCCTGCTTGTTGCACTGATTTCATTTTCCCTGCGCGACCGTGACAACGTGTCGCTGCCGGAACAGCTCATCAAGGACGGCGTCGGGGCCGGGCAAATGGTCTTTTCCGGACCTGCCCATTTTGTCACAGGAATTTTTGATAATGTCGATTCTCTTTTGAATACATACCAGGAAAATAAGTATTTGAAATCACGTCTCGAAGAATTCGCCGGAGTGCAAGCGGAAGTGACGGACCTGCGCTCGGAAAATAGCGAACTGAAAGCGTTGGTCGGCAAAGAAGCGGATATGCGGGATTACAACCCGATCCAAGCGACTGTCATCGCGCGGAACCCAGACCAATGGGAAGAAAAAGTCATCATCAATAAAGGCTCATCAAGCGGTGTGCTCGAAAACATGGCGGTCATGACGGCCCAGGGGCTAATCGGCAAAGTGACGCTGACGACGCCGTTCACGTCGACAGTTGAATTGATTTCGACGCAAGACCCGAATTACCGGGTCTCGGCGATGGTCATCGGCGGCAAGAAAGATGTCTTCGGCTTGATTGAAGGCTATGACAGCGAACGCCGCGAACTTCTATTGAAGCGCATTGATGCGGACATCGATATCAAAGAAGGCCAGCAAGTCGTTTCAAGCGGCCTCGGCGGCATTTTCCCGAAAGGCATCATCATCGGCGAAATCACCGAAGTGGCGATTGACGAGTTCGGCTTGACGAAATTGGCTTACATCAAACCGGCGGCCGAATTTTCACTGCTCAATCACGTCGTCATCGCGGACCGGGTAATGCCGGAAGTCGACGGCGAGGATAACGGCGAAACAGCGGAGGAAGAGGCCCCATGATGAGATACCTGATTCTGGGGATCGGCTTGGTGCTGTTTTTCATGGAACCGGTCTTCGGCCTGTTTTCGCCGCTCAAGCTGGGCGGCGAATATTATTATATTGTTCCGCGTTTTTTGATCATGTTCCTGATCTTCGTATCGGTTTATTTTGATACAAAACATGCGATGTATTATGGATTATTTTTCGGCCTCTTGTACGATGTCTTTTTCATTGATATTATTGGATTATATTCTTTTTTGTATCCGGCCATTTGTGTGGTTGCCGGATACACGGTAAAGACGGTGCAGCGGAATTTATTCGTAGCGACGCTGTTGACGTTGGTGCTCACAGCTCTTTTCGAGTTCGTGCTGTACCAGTTTTTCACGTTGATTTCGTTGACCGACGTTCCAGCCGGCACATTTTTGGCGACCCGCCTATGGCCGACAATGATAGCGAATTCGCTGTTCTTGTTCGTTCTTGGCTGGGCGTTCAAGTCGGTCATCGTCGGCCGCCTCATCGAACGGGAAAAGAACCCGAGTGTATACTAAAGGAAGCGCAGGTGACACATTTTTGAAGAATCTTGTCAATATTAAGGGGACGAAACAAGGGCTCGTGCTGCAGCTCGATGACCAGTGTTCATACGCCGATCTGCTGGCGGAACTGCAGGCGAAGGTGTCGGATCCTGCGCTTGACGGCAGTGCTGAAGTTCAACTCCAGCTGGGCAACCGTTATTGCACGGAAGCTCAGATTAAGGAAATCATTGCGCTTATCCAAAAGAACGAGCATTTGCGCGTTTCGCGGGTAAGAAGCGACGTCATTACAGTAGAAGAAAGCAATCGCCGCATCCAAGAACGCCAATCCGAGACATATGTCGGCATTGTGCGTTCGGGGCAAGTGGTGAAAGCTGAAGGGGACTTAGTGGTTGTCGGCGATGTCAATCCGAACGGCCGCGTAGCCGCTGGAGGCAATATATATGTACTAGGGCGCCTGAAAGGGATTGCCCATGCCGGAACGAACGGCAACCGGGAAGCGGTAATCGCAGCCTCATGGCTTGAAGCGACGCATCTGCAGATTGATGATGAGCTGGAAATCATGACGGACGAGTTGACGGTCTTATCGGAACAGCCGGAAATGGAATGCGCTTATTTGCATAAAAACGGCAGCATCATCATCGACCGTTTGCAGGAACTCAGATTCTTACGGCCGGAAATTTCAACGTTTAAAGGAGGAAGCTAGTGTGGGAGAAGCTATAGTCATTACATCAGGTAAGGGAGGCGTCGGTAAAACGACGACAACCGCCAATCTCGGCACTGCATTGGCCCTTCAGGGTAAGAAAGTATGCTTGATCGATACGGATATCGGCCTTCGCAATCTCGACGTCATCCTGGGCCTTGAAAATCGCATCATTTACGATTTGATCGATGTTTTGGAAGGACGCTGCAAAGTGCACCAGGCGCTCGTCAAAGACAAGCGTTTTGACGACATGCTGTATTTATTGCCGGCTGCCCAAACAGCTGACAAGAACGACGTCAACCCGGAACAAATGCGCGAATTGGTGACGGAACTCAAGAAAGATTATGATTTTGTCATCATCGACTGCCCGGCAGGCATCGAGCAAGGCTATAAAAACGCCGTTGCTGGTGCGGACAAGGCGATTGTCGTGACGACCCCTGAAATTTCAGCGGTGCGCGACGCCGACCGCATCATCGGTTTGCTTGAAATGGAAGAAAACATCGAACCGCCGAAATTGATCATCAACCGCATCCGCCAGCATTTGATGAATGCCGGTGAAGCGCTTGATGTCAATGAAATCACGACGCATTTGTCGATTGACCTTTTAGGCATCGTTGCAGACGACGAGAGCGTCATCACGAGTTCGAACCGCGGAGAGCCTGTAGTCATGAACCCGGACAACCCGGCCGCGCTCGGCTACCGCAACATTGCCCGCCGCATCCTCGGTGAATCAGTGCCGTTGATGACGATGGACAAGAAGAGCCAAGGCGTCTTCTCGAAAATCAAAGCGATCTTCGCAAAATAACAATGTACCAACGACCTCCGCAGCGATGCGGAGGTTTTTTAGAATCCAAGGAGGTGCTGATTGGACGATCGATTGCTGGCCCAACTGATTTTGGCTGAAAGGCTGCCGAAAAACCATGCCGCGTGGCAGCCGCTCGCTGCTGACTTGAAGAATTTGCTCGCAGGTGCAGGAGGCGAGTCGCGCACCGTAGAACTTTTGAAAAGGGAATTGGAGTTGGACGAAGCGCCGGTTTTATTGGTGGACGTTCACGTTACTTATCAAGGAGGATTTGCGCAAATTGACGTGCTGGTGGTCCATGCAGCTTTTGTCTGCGTGCTGGAAGTGAAGAATATGCGGGGCGAATTTTTCTTTGACGCGGAAAATTTTCAATTCCACCGGATGGTCGACGGCCGCCTGGAGGGCATGCGCAATCCTGAATCGCAGCTGCACCGCGCAGTCAAAGCGATCAGGAAGTTTCTCGAGGTTCCGGTGGAAGGCGTGATCGTTCTCGCTAGCCGGTCCGCGCGCGTCGTCGAGAAGCCGGCGGCGTATCCGGTCGTCGCGCTCCATTACTTGCCGTTCTACCTAGAAGGTCTGGATAAGGGTGGCAAGCTCTTCGACGTAGAAGAGCTGTCACGGAAACTAGGGGCGCTGCCGAAAAGGGTCTTCCGCGGAAATGTGATGGCGCAATACGGGCTCACGGCCGAATCGCTGCGCCTCGGGGTTACGTGCCCGGACTGCCGGAGCCGTTCGCTGGGAAGGAAAAACCGGAAATGGCATTGCGCAGGCTGCGATGGGGTGTTTATAGATGCGCATGAAGTGGCGCTGCAGGAATATGCGGTATTGTTCGGCGAAGAATTGGCGACGCAATTCGCTTATCGGCTGCTCGGCGTGGAAGACAAGTATTTATTGTACAGATTGCTGGAAAAATCGGCGCTGCAAGGAGATAAGCGCGGAAAGCGCTGGATTGTGCCGCGCCGGGAGCTATTAATGGAGTATTTCGGTGCGATTTATAAGTGAACGCACCTCGGCGGCCGGTGAACGCACCTCAAATGGGAAGTTTCGCACCTCCAGACGAAAAAGAAAAGCTTTTGAATTTAAGTTGACTCGAGTTGTCTGCCGTGGTATTATTTTAATGTTATGTTTGTAGCGCACCTGTGCTACAACCGCTCGAATCAGGTATTGAAGAATCGGCTGCAATGCGGATCACCTGAATAGGCGAGTCTTAGTCTAAGAGGAGGTGCAAGGATATGTACGCAATTATTGAAACTGGTGGAAAACAAATCAAAGTTGAAGCGGGCCAAGAAATCTACGTTGAGAAATTAACTGGAGAAGCTGGTGACGTGATCACATTTGACAAAGTTCTATTTGTAGGTGGAGATGAATCTAAGTTCGGTGTTCCTTTTGTTGAAGGAGCTACTGTTACTGCTAAAGTCGTGAAAAGCGGAAAAGGCAAAAAGATCACAGTCTTCAAATACAAAGCTAAAAAGAACTACCGTAAAAAACAAGGTCACCGTCAGCCATACACGAAATTGACTGTCGACGCGATCAACCTGTAAGACATGATACGAGTAAACGTAACTGAAACATCAAACCGGATTTCATCATTTGAAATGTCCGGGCATGCCGACTTTGCCGAACACGGGCAAGACCTCGTCTGCGCTGGCGCATCTGCTGTCTCTTTTGGAGCGGTGAATGCCATAATGGAGCTGACGGGAATCGAACCTGACATCAAGCAAAGCAGCAGCGGCTTCTTGAAAGTCGTTTTTCCGGCAGGACTGGATGAAAAAACGGACGAGCAGGTACAATTGCTGGTGCGTGGAATGATTGTTTCTTTAAAAACGATTGAACACGATTATGGGCAATATATTAAAATAACCTTCACAGCTTAGGAGGTGGGACAGAATGTTAAGATTAGATCTTCAGTTTTTCGCATCCAAAAAAGGTGTAGGTTCAACGAGAAACGGACGTGACTCAGAATCAAAACGCCTTGGCGCTAAACGTGCAGACGGACAACTAGTTACTGGTGGTTCAATTTTATACCGTCAACGCGGTACAAAAATTTATCCAGGTGAGAACGTTGGACGCGGCGGAGACGACACACTATTTTCAAAAATCGACGGAATCGTACGTTTCGAACGTTACGGACGCGACAAGAAAAAAGTGAGCGTATACCCAGTTGCACAAGAAGCTTAATAAAAACGAAAAGGGCTGCTTTGGCAGTCCTTTTTATTTTGAATAGAGGCAGAAGCCAGCTAAAATCCGGGAAATTGCGCTGCAAAATTGGTATACTGATAAAAGAAGCTGAAATAGGAAGTGACTTATGGACGTGACAAAATCAGTGGTACAATCGCTTCGGCATGCGCGGCATGATTTTCTGAATGAGTTGCAATTGATTGGCATGTACCTGGACCTCGGGCAACCGGAAAAGGCCAAAGCGATGATTCGCTCTCATGCCGAAGCGGCTGTGCACATGAGCCGGCTCGCGGGATTGGGTATGCCGATAACGGAAGAATGGCTGCTCTTGTCAAAATGGCGCTATCCGGAATTGGCGATCCACACCGAATGCACGGCTGAGGCCGGCATTGCGAGCTTGGACGGGGCATTTGCCGGAATGCTGGAAAAATTCGCTGAAACGGTCCGGCCTCAAATGGATCCGTTCATCGAATATGTTTGTACAATAAATATTTGGAATGAAAACGATTCGCTTGCGATGAAGATTTCATTGAACGGTGACTGGCAGGGTCTGCAGTTGCCGGAAAGTTCACTAGACACAGCAGTAATAAAGTGTGGCAGCGACGGCATGGAAGTGGCCGTCCGCCCACAGATGGAGGGATAATATGTTTGTCGATCACGTAAAAGTTTATGTTAGAGGTGGCGACGGCGGGGACGGTATGGTAGCGTTCCGCCGCGAAAAATATGTACCAAATGGCGGTCCTGCGGGCGGCGATGGCGGTAAAGGCGGAAACATCGTCTTCATGGTCGATGAAGGCTTGCGCACGCTTATGGATTTCCGCTACAAACGGATTTTCAAAGCGGACCGCGGTACGCACGGAATGAGCAAAAACCAGCACGGCGCGAAAGCACAGGATACGATTATCCAAGTTCCGCCGGGCACAGTTGTTAAAGACGCCGATACGGGTGAAACGATCGCCGATTTGGTTGAACAAGGCCAAACAGCCATCATCACGCGCGGTGGGCGCGGCGGACGTGGAAATTCGCGTTTTGCGACACCGCAGAATCCGGCTCCGGAACTATCGGAAAAAGGCGAACCGGGCTTTGAGCGCAACGTCATCCTGGAATTGAAAGTGTTGGCGGATGCCGGACTTGTCGGATTCCCGAGTGTCGGGAAATCGACGTTATTGTCTGTCGTTTCTGCAGCGAAGCCAAAAATCGCTGAATATCATTTCACAACAATCGTGCCGAACCTCGGAATGGTCGAAACAGAAGACCAACGCAGTTTCGTTATGGCCGATTTGCCAGGATTGATTGAAGGCGCGCACCAAGGAGTCGGCCTCGGCCATCAATTCCTGCGCCACATCGAGCGCACGCGCGTCATCATCCACGTCATCGATATGTCCGCCCTAGAAGGCCGCGACCCGTATGATGATTACATGACGATCACAGAAGAACTGAAACAATACAATATGCGTTTGACTGAACGCCCTGAATTGATCGTGGCGAACAAAATGGATATGCCGGATGCTGAAGAAAACTTGAAGAAATTCCGCGAAAAAATGCCGGAAGATGCACAAATTTTCCCGGTTTCCGCGTTGAGCCGCCAAGGCTTGTCGAATCTTCTGTTCGCGATTGCGGACCTGATCGAAGTGACGCCTGAATTCCCGTTGATCGACGAAGAAGTCGACGAATCGGAAAGCACGGTTCTTTACAAGCATGAGAAAGAATCCGATGGCTTTACGATCACTCGTGAATCCGACGGAGCATTCGTCTTGTCAGGCTACGCCATCGAGCGTATGTTCAAGATGACCGATTTCTCGCGCGAAGATTCAATTCGCCGCTTCTCCCGCCAAATGCGCGGAATGGGCATTGATGATGCGTTGCGTGAACGCGGCGCTGAAAATGGCGACACGGTCCGCCTGCTTGAATTCGAATTTGAATTCATGGACTGATTGAGAGATTTTTGGGAGGTTTATTGAATGAAGGATGTATCCGAACAACGGTATTATTTGGTGCGTGAAGACGTGTTGACCGAAGCGATGCAAAAGACGCTTGAAGTAAAGCGCCTGCTGCAGCGCGACCGCATGTCGATTTTGGACGCAGTCAATCACGCCGGGCTTTCACGCAGTGCATTTTATAAATATCGGGATGCGGTATTTCCATTCCATTCGATAGTGAAAGAGCGGATCCTGACGGTGTTTTTGCAGCTGGAAGACCGCTCCGGAACGCTTGCCACTTTGCTGCAGTCGGTTGCTGAAGCCGGCTGCAATATTTTGACCATCCACCAGACCATTCCGATCCAAGGGCGCGCGAACGTTACGCTGTCGCTCGATGTGACGGCGATGGAACTGGAATTGGATGCGTTTTTGCAGCAGCTGAAAAAACTCGATTTTGTCGAGTCGGCTGATGTCGTATCAAGCGGATCATCTTAACTTAGGAGTGGTTGAATGGCTGGAGAAAACTTGAAGGACCGCATTTCGTATTTGGGGCCAGAAGCCTCATTCACCCATCTGGCGGCTGTCCGGGTGTTCCCGGAAAGCACGCTAGTGCCGTTTGCCACGATTCCTGAATGCATCGAAGCAGTGGCGGAAGGCCGCGTCGATTACGCGGTCGTGCCGCTTGAAAATGCACTTGAAGGATCTGTATCGTTGACGGTCGATTATTTATTCCATGAAGCGCAATTGTATGTGGCAGCGGAAGTCCTTTCGCCGATCGGCCAGCATTTTCTGGTGCATCCGGAAAATGCGGAAGCCGAATCGTTCGAAGCGATCTACTCTCACCCGCAAGCGCTCGCCCAAAGCCATAAATTCCTGTTCTATACGTACCGGAACACGCCGCTCGAGCAATACAGCTCGACATCAGCGGCGGCCAAAATGGTGTCGGAGCTTCCAGAGCGCCCGATTGCAGCAATTGGCAATGAATTCGCGGCCCATAAATACGGCTTGAAGATTCTGCACCGCGATATCCATGATTTCCATTTCAACCACACGCGCTTTTTCGTGTTGTCGAAAACGAATCACAAATTGGAAATCGCGGGGCATGAAAACGAGATCAAAACGACCTTGATGATCTCGCCGCCGACAGACGACCGTTCCGGCGTGCTCCATCAAATCTTGTCCGTCTTCGCGTGGCGCCAGCTCAATTTAAGCAAAATTGAGTCGCGCCCGCTGAAAACCGGCCTCGGCAATTATTTCTTCATCGTCGACGTGCTGGCAGAAGAAGGCTCGACCATGATGCGCGGCGCGCTCGAAGAACTTTCGGCAATCGGCTGCGAAGTCAAAACGCTCGGCTCGTATTATATGTATAAGAATTCCTGAACAAGACCCCGCAGCCGTGTTGGCTGTGGGTTTTTTTATGTTTGCTGCAAGGGGATTCGATATTTTGCAAAGAAAGTGCGGTATTCTGCAAACAAACTAGTTATTCTGCAAACAAATCCGATATTCTGCAAATAAAACCAGTATTCTGCAAGTAAACTCGATTTGCTGCAAGTAACATAACACTGCCCAATAAAAAACGCGGAACCCTAAGAGGATTCCGCGTTTCATCTATTCAGTGTCTTCGAGCAGGTAGCCGTGCTCGCGCATGGCGGCAACTGCTGCGTCCAATATGCTTTCATTTGCTGCGGTGATGGTGTGGAGGTGAGTGCCGTCGGTCAACTCGAGCAAGTAGCTCGCGCCGGTGTCGCGCACGCGCTTCATGAACGCTTCAACGCTGGCTTCGTCGGAGACGTGGATGCCGGCTGTCAATTCGCCGTAGACGGGGTGCTCGACCGACACGTCTTTCACGGTGGCGCCGGCGCGCACAAGAATTTTCAGTTCATCTTCCGTGTCGCTCGGCAGGTGGCGGCACGCAATTTGCCGGCTCACGGACTGAGAGCCGCTGCCAGCGAGGAAGAGATAGCCGGAACTCGTCGCGATGATCGGCTCGCTGCGTGCTTTCAAAAGCGTCATATCGCTGACGATGACTTGCCGCGAGACGTTGGCGAAAGCGGCAAGTTCGCCGCCGGTCAAAGGCGCATCGGCGGTTTTCAGTTTTTCCAATAAAATCTGGCGGCGCTGTTCTCCGTAAAGTTTTTTCATGATACAACCTCAGCTTTCCGGATAGGATAAATCCATTTTACCACGGACAATTTCCTAACGGGTTTATTTCGTAAAAGGCGAACAAATATGCTATAATCAATAGGTTAAAATAGGGGAGAGAACGTCTATGTACGATTACATAAAAGGGATAGTCACACGCGTGACTCCCGAATATCTGGTAGTTGAACAACAGGGCATCGGCTGGCAGATATTTGCACCGAACCCTTATTCATTTGGCACAGAAGAGCTGCAGGTTTTCCTGTACCATCACGTGCGGGAAGATGCGCATCTGCTATTCGGCTTTACGACGCTGGAGCAGCGTGAATTGTTCCGGAAACTCATTTCGGTGTCTGGCATCGGGCCGAAGGGAGCGCTTGCGATATTGGCAAGCGGTGAACCGCAGCACGTCATCGAAGCGATCGAAAGGGAAGATGAGTCGTATTTGGTGAAATTCCCGGGCGTCGGCAAAAAAACGGCACGCCAAATGATCCTCGATTTGAAAGGCAAGCTGGCGGAGTTTTTCGATGCGCCGTTCTTGACGAACGAATCGCCCGGCTTGTTGGCGGAAGGCGATATCGAACTGGAAGAAGCGATGCTGGCACTTGGTGCACTCGGCTATTCAGAGCGTGAAATCACGAAAGTGAAGCCGCAGCTGAAAGATCTGGGCTTAAACACCGAAGGCTATATGAAGAAAGCTCTTCAATTATTATTGAAACAATCTTGATGAAAAGGAGGCGAACGGCATGGAAGAACGTGTAATCGGCAGCGAAATATCGGAATTTGACGAACGCTTTGAACAGTCGCTGCGCCCGAAATTTCTGTCGCAGTATATCGGCCAGCATAAAGTGAAGCACAACCTCGAGATTTTCATCGAAGCGGCAAAAATGCGCCAGGAAAGCCTGGACCACGTCTTGTTGTACGGGCCTCCTGGACTCGGGAAGACGACGCTCGCTGCGGTCATCGCCAATGAAATGGAAGTCGGCGTGAAAATGACCAGCGGACCGGCAATCGAACGCCCGGGCGATTTGGCGGCCATCGTGTCGTCATTGGAACCGGGTGACGTGCTGTTCATCGATGAAATCCATCGTTTGAACCGCTCAATCGAAGAAGTGCTGTATCCGGCGATGGAAGATTTCTGCCTCGATATCGTGGTCGGCAAAGGGCCGACCGCGCGTTCAGTGCGGCTCGACTTGCCGCCGTTCACGCTGATCGGTGCGACGACGCGCGCAGGCGCCTTGTCTGCGCCGTTGCGAGACCGTTTCGGCGTGCATGCACGCTTGGATTATTACGACACGGAATCGCTGACAGATATCGTCGAGCGCAGCTCAAAGCTCTTTGAAGCGGACATTGCGCCGAACGCCGCGGTGGAAATCGCAAGGCGCTCCCGGGGGACGCCGCGTATCGCCAACCGGCTGCTGAAGCGCGTGCGTGATTTTGCGCAAGTTCGCGGCAACGGCACGATCACGGAAGACATCGCGAGCCAGGCGCTCGAAATGCTGCAAGTCGATCCGCTCGGCCTCGACCACATCGACCATAAATTGCTGGTCGGCATGATCACCCGTTTCCGCGGCGGTCCGGTCGGCCTTGATACGATTGCGGCAAGCATCGGGGAAGAGTCGACGACGATTGAAGATGTCTACGAACCGTATCTGCTGCAAATCGGCTTTATCCAGCGCACGCCAAGAGGGCGCGTTGTCACTGCAATGGCTTATGAGCATTTTCAGATGGAAATGCCTGAATCTAAATAAAGGAAGTTTTAAAAAATGAACGTAAATGATTTTGATTTTGAACTGCCAGAAGAATTGATTGCCCAGACGCCGTTGCTTGACCGTACGTCGAGCCGGCTTTTGGTCATGGATAAAAAAACAGGCGATGTCACGCACCGCCATTTCCGCGACATCGTTGAGCATCTCCATGCCGGCGATACGCTTGTGCTGAACGATACCCGCGTGCTGCCGGCGCGCATGATGGGCGTCAAAGAAGACACAGGTGCGAACATCGAATTGCTGCTGCTGAAAGAAATCGGCGAAGACGTTTGGGAAACACTCGTCAAGCCGGCTAAAAAAGTGAAAATCGGGACCGTAATATCCTTTGGCGAAGGTCTTCTGAAAGCGGAATGCGTCGGGCTTTTGGACCACGGCGGCCGCCATTTCAAAATGGTCTACGACGGCATTTTCTACGAGATTTTGGAGCAATTGGGCGAAATGCCATTGCCGCCGTATATCCGTGAAAAGCTGGAAGACCAGGGCCGCTACCAAACCGTCTTTGCGAAAGAGCGGGGAAGTGCCGCGGCACCGACTGCCGGCCTTCATTTCACCGATGCGCTATTGGACGAGATCCGTGCGAAAGGCGTCAACATCGCCTTCATCACGCTGCATGTCGGGCTCGGCACATTTCGTCCCGTGTCGGTCGATTCGATCGAAGACCACGAAATGCACGCGGAATTCTACCGCATCACCCAAGAAACTGCGGACCTGATCAACAACACGAAAAAAAGCGGTGGACGCGTCATTTCAGTCGGCACAACATCGACGCGCACGCTTGAGTCCGTGGCCAATAAATTCGGCGGCGAATTGCAGGAAGACAGCGGCTGGACGGATATATTCATTTTCCCGGGCTATGAATTTAAAGCGATTGACGGCTTGATCACCAATTTCCATTTGCCGAAATCGACTTTGGTCATGCTCGTCAGCGCATTGTCGAACCGTGACGCCATTTTGAACGCCTATCAAGAAGCAGTCCAAGAACGCTACCGTTTCTTCAGTTTCGGAGACGCAATGTTCATTGAACCAGCGAAAAAGGAGACACAACAATGACACAAGCAGTATGGTACGAACACATAAAAACATGCAAACAGACAGGTGCGCGCCTTGGAATCGTACACACGCCGCACGGTTCGTTCGAAACACCGGCTTTCATGCCGGTCGGCACGCAGGCAACGGTCAAGACGATGTCGCCGGAAGAATTGAAAGCGATGAATGCGGGCATCATCCTCAGCAACACGTATCACCTATGGCTGCGCCCGGGCAATGACGTTATCAAAGAAGCAGGCGGCCTGCACAAATTCATGAACTGGGACCGTCCGATTCTAACGGATTCCGGCGGGTTCCAAGTGTTTTCATTGAGCGAATTCCGAAACATCAAAGAAGAAGGCGTCCATTTCCGCAACCACATGAACGGCGACAAATTATTCCTGAGCCCGGAAAAGGCGATGGAAATCCAGAACGATTTGGGCTCTGACATCATGATGGCGTTTGACGAATGCCCGCCATATCCGGCGACGCATGAATACATGAAATCAAGCGTCGACCGCACATCCCGCTGGGCAGAACGATGCATCGCGGCGCATGCCCGCAAAGAAGATCAAGGTTTGTTCGGCATCATCCAAGGCGGCGAATTCGAAGACTTGCGCCGCCAAAGTGCGCAAGACCTTGTATCGCTTGATTTCCCAGGCTACGCAATCGGCGGCTTGTCTGTCGGTGAACCGAAAGATGTCATGAACCGCGTATTGGAATTCACAACGCCGTTCATGCCAGCTGACAAACCCCGCTATTTGATGGGCGTCGGCTCACCAGATTCGTTGATTGACGGTTCGATTCGCGGCGTCGACATGTTCGACTGCGTCTTGCCAACTCGCATCGCGCGCAACGGCACCTTGATGACAAGCACAGGGCGCTTGAACATCAAGAACGCGAAATTCAAACACGATTTCGGTCCGCTTGACGACAAATGCAGCTGCTACACGTGCACGAATTACTCACGCGCTTACGTTCATCACTTGCTGCGCGCAGATGAAACCTTCGGACTTCGACTTACTAGTTATCATAATCTTCATTTTCTGTTAAACTTAATGGAACAGGTGCGACAAGCGATACGCGAAGACCGCCTGGGAGATTTCCGCGAAGAATTTTTTGAAGCCTATGGTTTCAATAAGCCAAACGCTAAGAATTTCTAATAAGAATAAGAGACAGCGAAGGGGGGAAATTGAAAAAATGGATACAATTATTGCGTTATCACCTTTACTATTAATGTTCTTGTTAATGTGGTTTTTCATCATCCGTCCGGCACAAAAGCGCCAGAAAGCGACAGCTAATATGCAGTCGGAACTACGCCGCGGAGACCGGATCGTAACAATCGGCGGCCTCCACGGAACAGTTGACGCAGTCGACGATGCAACAATTTACATAACTGTTGCAGACGGCACGCGCATGCAATTCGAACGCCAGGCAATCGCCCGCGTTGTGGATGCAGCGAAAACGACGGTCTAATGAAACGATCGCCTTCGATACCGAAGGCGATTTTTTTTAATCGAAAATAATTTAGGTTCACAAATGATTCATCATATTGATACTCCGCAAAACTGCCTCGCTTGCCGCGGGCAAGACATGGGCTGGAGCTAGCGTAGCGATGCAACGCACTTTCATGTCTCGAAGCTAGCATAGCGATTCAGGGACAGGGGGCAGAGTCTTACAGGCTTCTCGTCAGTTTTGCTACTTATCTACAAATTAACAGGACCAAAAAAATTTTTCTTTTCTAATAGAGCGTATCTAGCGAAGGCGCTGCAAAGGGCTAGGCGAAGCAATGAGACGAGTGTTCTTCTCGACTCTTTGCGAGAGCCATGCCCAAAGCGTCCGCAGCGGTGTTCAAGAGCTTGCTTCTTGTGTTTAAGAATTAACCACAACCAAACTTGAAATAAAAGCCATAAAAAATAAAGCCATTGTTCTCAATCTTCCCGCAATCGGCTACAATGGAAAAGAACGGATGGAAGGAGCAAGAAAATGTTAAAATTTACCGATCAATATGATGTCGTTCTGCCTGCGCTTGAAAGCAAGATTGCTGAATTCCGTTATTTTCAATACGATACGTTCTCTGCTGAAGATTTATGGGATTATTGCATTAAGAAAAAATGGCGCAAAAAAGATATCGGGGATATGAGGCTGCATGAAATGGTCAACGGCATTATGGACATCCGTGCATCTGATTTCGTCGCCTACCATCAAGTAGAAGGGCTAAAAGGCGGCAATTGGTTTTCAGAAGGCAATTTAGCGAATCTTGAAGAGCTGCTGCGCCCGACGAAAAAGCCGGATTCCGTTTGACACCTTTCCAGACCTGTTTCATAATGATAGTGCTGTGTTTTCACATCGAGGAGGAATAATTACATATGAAGTCAAGAGGTCGCATTATCGCCTTTTTCTTATTGGTCATTGTACTGTTAGGAACCGTCGGCGCCACGAGTTTACCTATTGCTAAAGACATCAAGCTTGGACTGGATCTGCAGGGCGGATTCGAAGTTCTCTACCAAGTTGAAGCGCTTGAGGAAGGGCAGGAAATTACGGACGCTGTGCTGTCTGACACGGTCAACGCTTTGCGCAGCCGGATCGATGTACTCGGCGTCAGTGAACCGGTCATCCAGATCGAAAGCGGCAACCGCATCCGTGTGCAATTGGCTGGCGTCGAAGACCAGGCCACTGCCCGTGAGCTGTTGTCGACTGAAGCCAATCTGACGTTCCGCAACGCCAACGATGAAGTGATGCTTGCGGGGAACGATCTGAAGCAAGGCGGCGCATCTGCGACATTCGACCAGAATGGCGCACCGATTGTTACGCTTGAGCTGAACGATCCAGGCAAATTTGCTGAAGTCACAAATACGATTTCGCAATTGCCGCCACCGGAAAACGTCCTCGTTATCTGGCTTGATTTTGAAGAAGGCGTTGATTCCTACGTCGAGGAACTTGGCAAGCCGGATCCGAAGTTCGTATCGGATCCACGGGTTTCTCAGCGCATCAATTCGCCATCCGTTGAGATTTCCGGTTCATTTACTGTAGAAGAAACGCAGAATTTGGCCGGCATCTTGAACGCCGGAGCTCTTCCGGTAAGCTTAGAAGAAGTATACTCGACTTCTGTCGGCGCGCAATTTGGCGCACAGGCGCTTGAACAGACCGTATTCGCCGCAGCAATCGGTGTTGCGCTCGTCTTGCTGTTCATGATCGTCCATTACCGGGTTCCAGGGCTGATCGCAGTGGTAACGCTGTCGGTTTACATTTACCTGATCCTCTTAGTGTTCGAATTGATCGGCGGGGTGCTGACACTTCCAGGTATCGCAGCGATCGTGCTGGGTGTCGGGATGGCTGTTGACGCCAATATCATTACTTACGAGCGTATCCGCGAGGAAATGCGTGCTGGGCGTTCGGTGCGTGAATCGTTCAAAGCGGGAGCGGCTTCGTCGTTCTCAGCTATCTTGGACGCTAACGTCACTACGATGATCGCTGCTATCGTATTGTTCATTTTCGGTACCAGCTCTGTCAAAGGTTTTGCGACATTGCTGATCATCTCGATTCTGGTCAGCTTCCTGACCGCTGTCTGGGGTTCACGCGTACTGCTTGGCTTATTGGTTGGCAGCGGTGTAATGGACAATAAATTCAGCTGGTTCGGATTGAATAAATCAAAAGTCCATGATCCGTCAGAGAACAAAGAAATCTATGATTTGACGACGCCATTTGACCGGTTTGATTTCGCCGGCAGCCGCAATAAATTCTTCGCGGCGTCGATCATCACCATCGTGATCGGTATGATCGTCATCGGCGTTTTCCGCTTGAACTTGGGAATCGACTTTACGCAAGGTACGCGAGTTGAAATTACGTCTGATGCGGCTCTTTCCAAAGAGCAGGTTGAAAGCTTCTTGTCGGAAAGCGGCTTTGAGACAGAAGATGTCGTCATTTCCGGCGACGATTCCAATTTGGCTGTAACCCGGTATACGGAAGAATTCAGCCAAGAAGAAATCAATGACTTGAAGTCGGCAGCAGTGGAAGAATACGGCGTCGAGCCGAACGTTTCTACCGTTTCGCCGACGGTCGGCCAGGAATTGGCCAAAAATGCGCTTTACGCACTTCTTATTGCGGCTATCGGCATCGTCATTTACGCGACGTTGCGCTTCGAGTGGCGCATGGGTGTTGCGTCGATCGTGGCGTTGATCCATGATGCATTCTTCATCGTCGCCGTGTTCAGCTTGCTAAGGCTGGAAGTTGATATCACGTTTATCGCAGCTGTGCTGACGATTGTCGGGTATTCGATCAACGATACAATCGTGACGTTTGACCGCATCCGTGAGAACATGAAGCGCGTGAAGAAAATCGAAACGGAAGATCAACTGGCTGATATAGTCAATAGATCATTGCGCCAGACGCTCGTCCGTTCGGTTAATACCGTGCTGACAGTGGTGCTGGTCGTCGTTGCGCTATTGATCTTCGGTGCTCCTTCGATCACCAACTTCTCGATTGCTTTATTGATCGGCTTGATCGCTGGAACGTATTCTTCGATTTTCATCGCAGCCCAGTTATGGCTCGTGCTTAAAAAGCGCGAACTTAACAAAAAAGGCCCGATCGACATCGAGAAACTTGAAGAGAAAAACAAATGGGGTTCTGATGAGCCTGTGGTATAAAGGAAAACTCACTCCGTAAGAGGCATAATGCCCCTTACAGTGGGATAAGTTTATAAAGGAAAAGGAACAGGGTATGGATTTAATGACCCTGTTCTTTTTTTATACTTACGGAAGGAGATGAATTTATTATGAAATTTCAATGGTTGATTTTGCTTGGCCTTATTTTTGCAGTCATCATCGCTTTATTCGCAGTTGTCAATGTCGATTCGGTACCGGTCAACTATGTATTCGGCGAAGCGCAATGGCCGCTAATTCTCGTTATTCTGGTATCGGCGCTGCTCGGCGTACTGCTCAGTTCGACGATTGCCATCATCCGTAATTTTTCGCTGAAGCGCAAAAACAATGCCCTTCAAAAAGAAATCGCTGTCAAAGAATCGCTGATTGCAACGCAGCAGAATGAAATCGCGGAATACCAGAAACTGGATGTCCAGCCGGAAGCAATGGTTGTGACAGACGGCAAAACGGTGGAAGACAAGGAAAGATTTTAAGCTAAAGGAGCGGCCTTCGATGTTAAATGGAGGCAACTCCTTTTTGTCTGGATTTTTTTCCTGTATAATGGACCGGTGAGGAAGTGAATGACGATGATCGAATCCAAAAAAAGATGGCGTTTGACCACTCCCGATGAAGGGCTGGTACAAGCCATACAACAAGAATTATCCATTTCATCGGTATTGGCGAAAATTTTAGTGACGCGCGGTATTTCGAGCGCTGAAAAAGCGAAGAACTTCATGGCTGTCGGGATGGAAAACATACATAATCCCTATCTGATGAAAGACATGGACATTGCGGTTGAACGCATTCGCCGCGCTATTGAAAACCAGGAAAAAATTGTCGTCTACGGCGATTATGATGCCGATGGCGTAACAAGTACAACGGTCATGATGACGGTATTGGAAGACTTGGGGGCAGAAGCCTCATTTAAAATCCCGAACCGTTTCAAACACGGCTACGGACCTAATAAAGAATTATTCCAGCTAGCGGCAGACGAAGGCGCAACGCTCATCGTCACTGTCGACAACGGAATTTCGGGCATTGATGAAGTCGCTTTCGCCAACAGCTTAGGTCTTGATGTCATCATCAGTGACCACCATGATATCGGTGACGTGATGCCGGACGCATTAGCGGTCATCCATCCGCGCCATCCGGAAGGCTCATACCCGTTCGGCGAGCTTGCCGGCGTTGGCGTGGCGTTCAAGATGGCGCAAGCGCTGTACGAAGACGTGCCAGAGCATTTATTTGAATTAGTGGCCATCGGCACGATTGCCGACTTGGTGCCTTTGCACGGTGAAAACCGCATCCTAGTAAAAGCGGGGCTTGAGGCGCTGAGAGATTCACCGCGCCCGGCAATCGAGGCGTTGGCAGAAGTATCCGGCGTTAAGCAGCGCGACATTACGGAAGAAACGATCGGCTTTATGTTCGGTCCGCGCGTCAACGCGATCGGCCGGCTGCAGGACGCAGATCCGGCTGTGCGTTTATTCATGACTGAAGATATAGGAGAAGCGAGAAGTTTGGCAGGCGGTTTGGACGTTTTGAACAAAGAGCGCCAGGCAATCGTCAAGCAAATTGCTGAAGAAGCGACTGCGCAAGTGGAACAGCGCTATCCGGACGGCCCGCCGCACGTCATCATTGTCGCGCAGGAAGGCTGGAATCCCGGCGTCGTCGGCATCGTGGCATCGAAATTGGTCGAGCAATATTACCGCCCGGCGATCGTGCTGTCGCTCAACCCGGAAACCGGCAAAGCGAAAGGCTCTGCCCGCAGCATTGAAGGCTTCCACCTATACAACGAGCTGGCGGAAAACCGCGACATCCTGCCGCATTTTGGCGGCCATCCGATGGCAGCTGGCATGACGCTCGACATCGAGCATGTCGATGAATTGCGCAGCCGCTTGAACAAGCAGGCGGAAGCGGGATTGTCGGAGGAAGATTTGGTGCCGGTCGTGGAAATCGATATTCCCGTGCGTTTGGATGAGATTGACACGGAAACAATTGAATCGATGCGTATGCTGGCGCCTTTCGGCATGGGCTTTGCAAAACCGAAGTTTTTCCTCGGTGATGTGACAGTGTCATCCATCCGTAAAATCGGCGCTTCGCAGAACCATTTGAAAGTGGAACTTGCACAAGATGCGGCCACGATAGATGCGGTAGGCTTCGGCTTAGGCCCCGTCGGCGATGAACTGACGCCTGATGTGAAAATCGACGTTATCGGCGACTTGCAGGTGAATGAATGGAACGGCCGTAAAAAGCCGCAGCTGATGATCGAAGATGTCCGCACCGATGAATGGCAATTGTATGACATCCGCGGCATCCGCCAAGTGGCACGCTGGTCGAAATTGATTCCCGACAAGAACCAAGTGTTCCTGGCGTTCCGTCCGGATACCGCGGCAGTCTTTGAAAGTTTGCTCGGCCAGACGATTCTGGGGACGGAGGACTTGAAAGGGCTCGAAGCGCATAAATACCATCTCGTGCTGCTCGATTTGCCGGATGCCGAAGATGAGCTCGCAGCAGTTCTTGCGGAACTCAAGCCGAAGCGGATCTACGCACATTTCTATGCCAAAGAATCGCAGTATTTCGAGCAGATTCCGACGCGCGAACAATTCGCATGGCTGTTCTCGTTCATCAAGAAACGGGGCACATTCGACTTCAAAAAGCATTGCGACGAGTTGGCGAAGCACAAAGGCTGGAGCCGTGAAACATTATTTTTCATGCTGCAGGTGTTTTTTGAACTTGATTTTGTTACACTTAACAATGGACTTACAGAGATTGCTAAAGCTCCAAGCAAACGTGACTTGACTGAAGCGCCCATCTACAAAAAACGCGAACAGCAAATCGCTTTGGAACAGAAGCTGCTGTATGCATCTTATAAAGACTTAAAACAGTGGTTTGACGCGAAAGTGGCAGCCAAGGAGGAAGAAATATGGATTTAAAGCAGTTTGTAACAATTGTAGAAGATTGGCCGCAGCCCGGCATTCGCTTCAAAGATATCACAACAATCATGGACAACGGCGAAGCGTATAAATACGCGACAGACCAGATTGTGGAATATGCGAAACAAGTCAACGCTGAAATCATCGTGGGCCCTGAAGCACGCGGTTTCATCATTGGCTGCCCCGTTGCGTATGCACTCGGCATAGGTTTTGCACCTGTCCGCAAAGAAGGCAAATTGCCGCGCGAAGTCATCCGCGCTGAATACGGCCTGGAATACGGCAAAGACGTCCTGACGATGCATAAAGATGCCATCAAACCAGGCCAACGCGTATTGATCACTGACGATTTGCTGGCTACTGGCGGCACGATCGAAGCAACGATCAACCTTGTTGAACAATTAGGCGGCGTAGTCGTCGGTTGTGCATTCCTCATTGAATTGACTTATCTTGATGGCCGCGATAAATTGGTCGGCTATGATGTCATGACTTTGATGCAATATTAATCTCTTTCCTCCGCCTTTTGGGCGGAGGTTTTTTTAGTTTGAATACATAGCATTGTTGAAAAAGGGTATGGTCAATGGAGGTGATGATTCATGCATTTAAGCAAATACCACGATCCAGCAACAAATAACGCGATTTTAACAGGGATTCTGGAGGATTCCGGGTCACTTGGCAGCATCACGGACGAAACACGGGAGTTATTCCGCAGTATCCAAGGTGAAGGGCCGAAGCCGGGCGGAACATACCGGAAGGATTGGCGCGACCGCTTATGGGTAGTGCTGGCACAGGACAATTCCATTGAAGATCCGAATGGCTATGCTGAACTCGTCGAAGGCGATGAAGCTATGCCGGAATGGAAACAGGAACTCGATGAGGAATACAAAAGCTTGCAAGAGGCGTTGACGCGAGTCGTCAATGTCGAGGATTTCGGCGCTCTCGGAGACGGTGTGACCGATTGCACAGCTGCTTTCAAAAAAGCTTTTGGCAGTGGACGCACCGACGTCTATGTACCGAAAGGCATCTACGTTGTGCGCAAAATCGAGATGCCATCCTTTTCACGGCTTCGGGGAGAAGGCAAAGGGGCTAGCATAGTGAAGCTCCACGACAAGGCACCCAAGCGGCAGCGGCTTGTCATGAACGCCAATCCGTTCCGCGGCAACCACCACATCTCGGTCGAGAACATCGGGCTGGACTGGAACGTCGAACGGCTGGGCGATGTTGAAAACACAAGTGCCGGCAATAACTTCTCGAGCTGCCTGACTTTTGCCAAAGTTACGTATGGCTGGGCGAAGGGAGTAGCAGCGGCTAATCCCGGGCTGCATTGTTTTGACGTGTCATCGACATTCTATAATTACGGCGGCGACGGCAAGCGTGCAAGAGGGGGCAGCCAATTTATCTGGATTGACCGCTGCACAGGCTATGGCTTCGGTGATGACGGCGTCACGACCCATCACAGCGATTACATCTTCATTTCCAATTCGCATTTTTGCGACCCAAGCGGACGTTCACATAAGAAAGGGTTCTCCAACTCGAACGGCATTGAAATTGATGACGGCTCGCGTTTCGTGTGGCTCTTGAACAATTCGACTTCAAATTGTTTCGGCGGCGTGGAAGTAAAAGCCCACGCCACGTCATCAGCGGCAACTGGGGTCTTTATTTCGGGCCATTTGTCGGTCCGCGACAACCGTTCGTTCAATTTCCGCCATATCGGCCACCATACAGCGGACGACCCTGATTCCATGACTGCGTATAACATCCTCGCGCAGCGCCTTGTATCGGTGGCTCCTGTCTTCACTGAGATGTACGTAGGGTCAGCACCGCGCGCGCTGGTGGTGTCGGGCTACCGCAATGTCGCCATCAACCATTTCCTGTTCATCGGCGATCCCGATACCGATTACAGCAATAATCCAGCAGCCGCAATCCAGTACAAGGCCGGGCATGTCGCATTATCAAACGGTACGATCACAGGCTTCCGAAAAGCGAAAGCCGATGTCTTCGTCGCGGGCGGCAGCCAATGCGCCACGGATGTCAGCGTCCGCAAACTCCGCTGCCTGCATTCTTCAGAGCGGGCCGTGCAGATCGGCAAAGGCAGTAAAAATGTCGTCGAAGAAGAAATCTATCGGGAATAGCTGCTGGTCCATTTTTATTATTAACTATATAAGTTGAACTAAAGAAATAGCATAGTGAAAGTCGCTTCGAATCATGAAGGTGCGTTGCTCCTTGACGCACCTCTGCTAAGATATTTCTCGATATGGAGCAAAACAGCGGAGAGGCCTGCGGGAAAGCGAGACAGCCGAGACCCCGCAGGAAGCGAAGCGACCGAGGAGACTTGGCGCTCGCCCGCGGCAAGCGCAGCTGATTTGCGGAATATCGATTATAAGTAATGATAAGTTCAAATTATATAGACTCAAGGAGGAAGAACTAATGAAATTAACCGGAAAGAAAATATTGAGTTTCGTCCATCATGACTTTGAAGACCTGGAATTATGGTACCCGATCCTGAGGCTGCGTGAAGAAGGGGCAGAAGTGCATCTTGCAGGCGAGGAGGCAGGCAATGCCTATATCGGGAAATACGGCGTTCCGGCAACATCGGATTTTGCGTGGGGGGACATCACACCTAGCGACTACGACGCGCTGCTGGTTCCAGGCGGCTGGGCGCCGGACAAAATCCGCCGTTTCCCGGAAGTGCTGAACATCGTACGCTATATGGACAAGAACAATAAGCCGATTGGCCAGATTTGCCACGCCGGCTGGGTCTTGATCTCTGCAGACATTCTGAAAGGCAGAAAAGTCACGAGCACCCCGGGCATTAAAGACGATATGGCCAACGCCGGAGCGGAATGGATCGATGAAGCGGTTGTCGTTGACGGCAACTTAATTTCGAGCCGCCGTCCGCCGGATTTGCCGGATTATCTCCGAGAGTTCATTAAAGTCATGGAGAAGCTGTGACAAAGCTTTACTTTTGTCCCAATTGTTTTTTATAATGTATAGATATACTTACGTTAAAACTAAAAGCAAGGTGGGCAATTATGGCGAAAGATCAAGTTAGGACTCCCGAAGACGTATTTGACATGTGTGCGTCTTATATGAATGCCGATCATGTGAATACGATTAATAAAGCTTACGAAGTGGCCTTGAAGGCGCATGAGGGGCAGTTCCGTAAATCCGGCGAACCCTATATTGTCCACCCTGTCCAAGTCGCCGGAATTCTGGCAGAATTGCAGATGGACCCTTCCACAGTGGCAGCGGGCTTTTTGCATGATGTAGTGGAAGACACCGAAGTGAGCCGCGAAGACATCGTGCGCGATTTTGACGAAGAAGTGGCGATGCTTGTTGATGGCGTGACTAAGCTCAGCAAAATCAAATATATGTCCAAAGAAGAGCAGCAAGCGGAAAACCACCGTAAAATGTTTGTGGCGATGGCGCAGGATATCCGCGTCATCCTCATTAAATTGGCGGATCGGCTGCATAATTTGCGTACGCTCAAATACCAGTCGGTCGAAAAGCAGCGCATCAAAGCGAACGAAACGCTGGAGATTTTTGCGCCTATTGCTCACCGCCTTGGGATCAATACGATCAAATGGGAGCTTGAAGATACAGCTCTGCGTTATTTGAATCCTCAGCAATATTACCGCATCGTCAACTTGATGAAAAAGAAGCGGACCGAGCGGGAAGATTACTTGAATAAGGTCATGGATGAAATCCGCATCCAATTGGACGAAGTCCAAATCGAAGCGGATCTTTTCGGGCGCCCAAAACACATTTACAGCATTTATAAGAAAATGGCGCTGCAAAACAAGCAGTTCAATGAAATCTATGATTTATTGGCCGTGCGCATCACGGTCGACAGCATCAAGGATTGCTACGCCGTGCTCGGCATCATCCATTCGACGTGGAAGCCGATGCCTGGCCGTTTCAAGGATTACATCGCCATGCCGAAACAGAACCTCTACCAATCGCTGCATACGACGGTCATCGGGCCGCAGGGCGATCCTTTGGAAGTGCAGATCCGCACGGAAGAAATGCACCGCATCGCGGAATACGGGGTAGCAGCGCATTGGGCGTATAAAGAAGGCCGGAAAGTTGATATGCCGAAAAACACGGTCGATTCCCGCTTGACGTGGTTCCGCGAAATCCTGGATTTCCAGAACGAAGCGGATAACGCGGAAGAGTTCATGGAATCGCTGAAATACGATCTGTTTTCCGACATGGTCTATGTCTTTTCGCCAAAAGGCGACGTCATCGAAATGCCGGCTGGTTCCGTGCCAATCGATTTCGCATACCGGGTCCATTCGGAAATTGGCAATAAAACCATCGGCGCCAAAGTCAATGGCAAGATGGTGCCGCTCGATACGGAATTGAAGACAGGCGACATCGTCGAAATCCTGACATCGAAGCAATCGTTCGGCCCAAGCCGCGACTGGCTGAAAATCGCCAAATCGACGCAGACGAAAAACAAGATCAAGCAATTTTTCAAAAAGCAATTGCGCGTCGACAATGTCCAAAAGGGCAAAGAACTGATCGAGAAGGAAATCCGTGCGCAGGAATTCAACGTCAAAGACATTCTGACGAACGACAACATCAAACGCGTCTGCGAAAAATTCAATTTTGCGGGCGAAGACGATATGTATGCAGCGGTCGGCTTCAGCGGCATCACTGCCCAGCAAGTCGTCAACCGCTTGGCGGAAAAGCAGCGCAAGCGCCGCGAGCAGGAAGAAGCCCTCGAGAAAATTACGGTGGAGATGAAATCGCCCGCACCGCGCAAACAAACCGATTCTGGCGTCATCGTCCGCGGCATCGACAATATGATGATCCGTTTGTCGCGCTGCTGCAACCCAGTGCCTGGCGACAGCATCATCGGGTTTATTACGAAAGGCCGGGGTGTTTCTGTCCACCGCGCCGATTGCCCGAATGTCCACGCTGACCAGACCGACCGGTTGATCCCGGTCGAATGGGAAAACGCGGAATCGCCAGAGAAAAAAGATTACGCGATCGATATCGAAGTCCAGGCGTATGACCGGACGGGGTTGATCAACGAAGTGATGCATATGGTCAGCGAAGCGAAGACGACAATCACGGCGGTCAGCGGCAAAGCAGACTCCGATAAAATCGCGACGATTAACATGACCATCATGATTCCTCATATTTCGCACCTGAACCGGGTAGTGGAAAAGATCAAGCAGATTCCCGATGTCTATTCGGTTATACGCGTCACGAATTAAGGAGGCATTATGCGGGTCATATTACAGCGTTCAAAACAAGCGTCAGTGACTGTAGGCGGCGAAAGGGTCGGAGCGATCGATTCCGGCTTTGTGCTGCTCGTCGGCATCACCCATGGCGATACCGAGCAAGACGCGGCTTATGTCGCAAACAAGATTGCCGGGCTGCGGCTTTTTGAAGACGGCGAGGGCAAAATGAATTTGTCGATCCAGGAAGCCGGCGGCAGCATCTTGTCGATTTCCCAGTTCACGCTTTACGGCGACGTCCGAAAAGGGCGCCGGCCAAGCTTCACCGCAGCGGCGCGCCCGGAAGTGGCAGAGCCGCTTTGGCTGAAGTTCAACGACGAATTGCGCGTGTGCGGACTGTCCGTCGAAACCGGCGTGTTCGGGGCGATGATGGACGTTGAACTCGTCAACGATGGCCCGGTCACAATGATCATTGAATCGAAAGAATGAAATAAGGGGCTGCCCAATAAGTCGAATAACAGACTTATTGGACAGCCCTTTTTCTAACGGAGCGCAGGGGAATACTATTGCTCCTGTCTCTGCATCGCTACGCTAGCTTCGAGACATGAAAGTGCGCTGCATCGCTGCGCTAGCTTCGTCGCAAAGGAAGTGCCCCAAATTACTTTTGGGGCACTTCCTTTTTTATGGCATAAAAAAGCGGCATGGAGGAAAGCCCCATGCCGCTGGATCGTTATTGGCTTAATTTTGCATCGAAATAATTGACGAGGCCATCGTACAAGCCGAGTGCGGCCTGTTCCTGGAATTTGCTTGACGTGACAATGCGTTCGTCGTTGTAATTGCTCAAATAACCCAGTTCAACGAGTACCGCCGCTTGCTTGTTTTCCCTCAAGACGAGGTAGTTGCCGTGGCGTGCGCCGCGGTTACGCAAATCGATTTTGCCGCTCAGGCCTTCGTTGATCGATTCGGCAAGCGCCTGCTGGTAATCGAGCATGTAATACGACGTGAAGCCGGACACGCTATTGTCGTCGGTTGCATCATAATGGAGGCTGATAAAAGCATCTGCCGCCACTTGGTGGCCCGTGGAGACCCGCGTACGCAAGTCGACGTAGACATCCGATTGCCGCGTCAACAGCACTTCAGCACCTGCTGAACGCAAGTGGTGAGACAGGATTTCCGACGTTTTCAGCGTCAAGTCCTTCTCTTTTGTCTCGCGGACGCCGACTGTTCCGCCGTCATTGCCGCCATGCCCGGGATCGAGCACGATCGTCAACCCGTTGAGTGTGCCTTTTTTGCGGGTCTGTGGTTCAGGCGCTTCCGCTGTCTGGACTTTCGTTTCGCCGTTCGTCACGACCCAGTCCGCGACAAAGGCATTTTGGCCATCCGGCAATAAAACCTGGTACCAATCGCCTTGCTTATCGACAGCCGCGAATTCTTGGCCGGCATTAGCGCGGCTTGCGACGGCTGAAGCAGTGGATGGGCTGGTGCGCAAATTCGTCCCATCGGTCAAGATGGTGATATTTTCGGCTTTCGGGCTTGCCGCTTTTTGTACCGGCTTGTCAGACAAGTGGCCATGGAAGGCGTAGACCCAGCCGCTTTCTTTTTCAGAAATTTGGATCTCGACCCAATTCCCTTGGATCGAACGGACCGGAAAGACTTCGCCTTTTTTCACAGTCTTCTGGATAGAAGAACTTAAATCCGGCTGATTCCTTACATTCAAGGCATCCACTGCGATTTCGAATGAAGAGACATCGCTTTTAGCAGGGGCGGGTTTTTCCTGGTTTTGGCCCGCAGTGCTTATGTATTGTTTGGAAACGAATCCATTGACGCCGCGAAAATCGATTTCGAGCCAATTTCCTGCATCGTTGACGATGAGGGCTTGGTCGCCGGCGCTCATCTGTGTCAGCACGGATGATGAAATGTCCGCTTGAGCACGAATGTTCAAGTGGTCAACAGCAGCGACGGCTGTTTGTCCGGAAGCTTTGTTTGTTTCAGCGCTGCTGGTTTTTCGGGCCAGCCAAGAAGCGATCCACCCAGAACCGCTGCCGGTACTGATTTCCAGCCAATCGCCGCTTTCTGAAACAATTGAGACTTTTTCCCCTTTTTCAAGCGCTCCGGAAACGCTGTAGGAAAGGCCGGGACCGCTGCGGATGTTGACCGTCGATCCGGTGATTTCCACTTCGCCGCCTACCGCCAATGCGGGGTTTGCTGATAGCGGAGTAATTGTGCCGGCAATCATTAAAAAAAGTAGAATAAGACCAATGAACCATTTGCCTTTCATTTTGCACCACCTTTATAATCGTTCTCTCTGTATTATGAAAAAAAAACGGCCGTTTGTCAAAAAAGGTTGACAAGGTTTGTGGGAGTCCTTAAGATTAACTTTATTATCCTTATATATTAGCTGTTGACGAAGAAAGTAATTGCATGATTGGCTGAAAAGAGAGGGGAAGTCCTGGGCTGTAAACTTTCCTGCAGGGATCTGCGACGAATAACACTTACGAGGCTTTTTCCTGAACGGCGCAACCTGCGTTTATTAGGGAAAGACGGAACCGGCCGTTACCCGGAATGAGAGGATGCCGGCATTATTTTCATGGCATCAACTAGGGTGGAACCGCGGAAGCTTATCAAAAGCTCTCGTCCCTTGCGAAAGCAAGGGGCGGGGGCTTTTTTGCATGGAAAAACAAAGGAGTGGAAAAAAATGGGCAAGAATATTCAAGCGCCGCGCGGCACATACGACGTGCTGCCGGACCAATCCGCCAAATGGCAGGAAGTTGAACAGAAAATCATTGAGCTATGCCGCCTATACCAATACAAGGAGATCCGGACGCCGATATTTGAGCACACGGAATTATTCCAGCGCGGCGTCGGCGATACGACCGACATCGTCACCAAGGAAATGTATACATTCAAGGACCGCGGCGACCGCAGTTTGACGCTGCGCCCGGAAGGCACGGCTTCAGTGGTGCGGTCATTCGTGGAAAATAAATTATTCGGCTTGCCGGACCAGCCGGTGAAATTATTCTATACAGGCCCGATGTTCCGCTATGAACGTCCGCAAGCTGGCCGCATGCGCCAGTTCGTGCAATTCGGCGTGGAAGCGATCGGTTCGAAAGACCCGGCAATCGACGCAGAAGTGATTTCGCTGGCGATGGAAACCTACCGTTCCGTCGGCTTGAAAAGCCTGCGCCTCGTCATCAATTCATTGGGCGATACGGAAAGCCGTTTGGCGCATAAAGAAGCGCTGGTGGCGCATTTCGCACCGCACATTTCCGAGTTCTGCCCGGACTGCCAAGCGCGTTTGGACAAAAATCCATTGCGCATCCTGGACTGCAAAGTCGACCGCAATAATCCATTGATGGCGACTGCGCCTTCATTGGCGGATTATTTGAATGAAGAATCGCGCCAGTATTTCAATGAAGTGAAAGGCTATCTGGATGAGCTCGACATTGCATATGTCATCGATCCGAATCTGGTGCGCGGCCTGGATTATTACAACCACACTGCGTTTGAAATCATGAGCGACGCAGAAGGCTTCGGCGCCATCACGACGCTTGCAGGCGGCGGACGCTATAACGGACTGGTCGAAGACCTCGGCGGGCCGGATGCTCCGGGAATCGGTTTTGCGATGAGCATCGAGCGGCTGTTATTGGCGCTTGAAATGGAAAAAGTGGAAATCGGATTGAGCGATACATTGGACGTCTACGTCATTGCGATGGACGAATCAGCGAAGAAAAAAGCGTTCAGCGTCGTGAAAGATTTGCGCGTCAATAAATTATCGGCAGATATGGATTACACAGCGCGCAAACTGAAAGCACAGATGAAATCGGCTGACCGCAAAAAAGCGGGCTTTGTTGTCGTCATCGGTGAAACGGAACTGGCAAGCGGCAAAGCGAACGTCAAAGAAATGGCAACCGGCGAACAGCACGAGGTTTTATTCGCTGACATTGCCAGCACGATATTGAAAAAGAAATCATTGGGGGAATAGATATGTCGAGAACACATTATTGCGGAGAAGTCAGTGAAGCCGCTATCGGACAGCGTGTATCATTAAAAGGATGGGTGCAGAAGCGCCGTGATTTGGGCGGCTTGATCTTTGTCGACATGCGCGACCGCAGCGGCATCGTGCAAGCGGTATTCAATCCGGAAATTTCAGCGCCGGCCACAGCAATCGGCGAAACGCTGCGCAACGAATTCGTCATCCACATTGAAGGGCTTGTCGTGGCGCGTTCAGAAGGCCAAGTCAATGCAGCGATGAAGACCGGCAAAATCGAAGTGCAGGTGGACCACGCGACAATCATCAACGCGGCGAAAAACCCGCCGTTCGCAATCGACGACCAGACGGAAGTCAGCGAAGACCTGCGTTTGAAATACCGTTATTTGGACTTGCGCCGGCCGTCGATGTACGAAACGTTCAAAATGCGTTCGGACATCACGAAATCGATCCGCCGTTTCCTGGACAATGAAGGATTCTTGGAAGTGGAAACACCGATTTTGACGAAATCGACTCCGGAAGGCGCACGCGATTATTTGGTGCCGAGCCGCGTGCACGAAGGCGAATTCTATGCACTTCCGCAATCGCCGCAATTGTTCAAGCAAATGCTGATGGTTTCTGGATTTGACAAGTATTACCAAATCGCACGCTGTTTCCGCGATGAAGATCTGCGCGCTGACCGCCAGCCGGAATTCACGCAAATCGACATGGAAATGAGTTTCAAGACGATGGAAGAAATCATCGAAATGAACGAGCGTTTGATGGGCATCATGATGAAAGACGTCAAAGGCGTCGACATCGACGCACAATTCCAGCGCATGAGCTATACCGAAGCGATGGACCGCTTCGGATCGGATAAGCCGGACGTACGCTTCGGCCTGGAACTGGTGAATGTTTCGGATCTGGTGAAAGATTCTTCATTCAAAGTATTCTCCGGCGCCATCGAAAACGGCGGCCAGGTGAAATTGATCAACGTCAAAGGCAGCGCGGCAAACTACTCGCGCAAAGACATCGACGCACTTGGCGAATTCGCGGCACGCTACGGCGCGAAAGGCCTTGCGTGGCTGAAAGTGGAAGCAGACGGCGTCAAAGGGCCAATTGCGAAATTCTTCGAAGGCGAAGCAGCAACAGCATTGACGGAACGCGCTGAGGCTGAAGCAGGCGATCTTTTATTATTCGTTGCGGATTCCGCTTCGGTTGTGGCAGACGCATTGGGCGCTTTGCGCATGAAGTTCGGCAAAGAATTGAACTTGATCGACAACTCGGTTTATAAATTCCTATGGATCACGGACTGGCCATTATTCGAATACGATGAAAAAGACGGCCGCTACTACGCAGCCCACCATCCGTTCACAATGCCGTTTGAAGAAGACATCGACAAATTGGACACAGAGCCGCAGAACGTCCGCGCGCAGGCCTATGACCTCGTGTTGAACGGCTATGAATTGGGCGGAGGCTCGCTGCGCATTTACCGCCGCGACATCCAGGAAAAAATGTTCAAGACGCTCGGCTTTTCCGACGAAGAAGCGCGCGAGCAATTCGGCTTCCTGATGGATGCATTCGAATACGGCACGCCGCCGCACGGAGGCATCGCGTTCGGCTTGGACCGCCTGGTCATGCTGCTTGCAGGACGCACGAATTTGCGCGACACGATCGCGTTTCCGAAAACGGCGAGCGCCAGCGATTTGCTGACGAGCGCGCCAAGCCCGGTTTCAAATGCACAACTTGATGAATTAAGCCTATCTCTGAATGTTCAGAATACTGAAAAATAACCAGAGTTTATTAGTTGTCGTTTCTAAAAAGGTGTGCTAACATACAAGTAGTAGAGAATCCTGATGTGTTCGTTACGAGCTATTCAGTTTTGACCCAACATTTTGTCGTCGGGAGACCAGATTTCATCATGGCTAACATGCCCTAACCGGAAGTTATAAGTGATGACGAGGTCACCCACCTGCTTGAAGCGGGTTCAAAAACGATGCGCACCAAAACGGACGGCACGATTGGGATTCTCCGTTATTTCAACTTTTCGCCTCCCGGCAATTTGTCGGGGGGTTTTTATTTGTGTATAATCCCTAGTAGGTTAATCTACTTTAAGAATTCAATTTGAAGGGCAGGCAAATCATGTTACATCAATTTTCCAGAAACGAATTAGCAGTAGGCAAAGAAGGCATGGAGCTATTGAAAAACTCCACCGTCGCAATTCTTGGTGTCGGGGGCGTGGGTTCATTTGCAGCAGAGGCTTGCGCACGCAGCGGCGTCGGACGGATCATCTTGGTCGATAAAGACAATGTCGACATCACGAACATCAACCGCCAATTGGTCGCGAATCTGTCGACGGTCGGCCAGTCGAAAGCGGGCGTCATGCAAAAGCGCATCGCCGACATCAATACGGAATGCGAAGTTATTTCACTGCATATGTTTTATACAGAAGAAACATTCGAGGAGTTTTTCAGCTACCAGCCGGATTACGTCATCGATGCATCCGATACAATGATTTACAAAGTCCATTTGATCCAGGAATGCGTCAAGCGAGGCATCCGCATCATTTCGAGCATGGGTGCGGCGAATAAAACCGACCCGACGCGCTTCCGCATCGCGGACATCTCGAAGACCCATACCGATCCGTTGGCGAAAATCATCCGCAAGAAATTGCGCGCATCGGGCATCCACAAAGGTGTACCGGTCGTCTTCTCGGACGAAAGCCCGATCATCGTCCGCGAAGACATTGTTGAAACAGTAGGCAAGCCAGACGCGGAAATCCGCAAAGCCCAGATGCCGCCAAGTTCAAACGCCTTCACGCCTTCAGCGGTCGGCTTGATCTGCGCGAGCTGGGTCGTCAACGACATCACCAAATCGATTCCGATCAACCGCGTACGCAATAATTAATAGGGAAGCCGGCTCGTACGATGAGCCGGTTTTTATTATGTGAAAATGGCTGAACGCGCGTAAATTGTGCTGAACGCACGTAAAACTTTCTGAACGCACGTAAATTCCGCTGAACGCACGTAAAACTTTCTGAGCGCGCATAAATCTCCCTGAACGCGCATAAACCCACAAATCACCAAAACAAAAGCCATTTCCGCGTGCGGAAATGGCTTGACCAATCTATTTTTTGCGGAATGACTTCAATTTATCGTAGATGCCGGCGAATTTCTTCTCGGAACCGGCGATGATCGGCTTGTAGAACTCCGCTTTTTTGACTTCTTTCGGCAAGTAATCCTGGTCGACCCAGCCGCCGAAGGTACCGAGCGGCGTGTCATGCGGATATTTATAGCCGCCGTGGCCGAGTTCGGCGCTGCCGGCGTAATGCGTGTCGCGCAGATGCATCGGGATGTCGCCGACTTCGCCTTTATTGATCGACGCGATAGCGGCATCGATCGCTTTGTAAGCGGAATTCGATTTCTCGGACAAGCACATTTCAGCGACTGCCTGAGCGAGCGGGATGCGGGCTTCCGGCAAGCCGAGGCGGTCCGCGGCCTGGCAAGCGGCGAGGACATGCGCGCCGACTTCCGGGCTCGCGAGGCCGATGTCTTCATAGGCCATGACGAGCAAACGGCGGGTGACCGCGGTCAAGTCGCCGTTTTCCAGCAGATGCGCCAAATAATACATCGCAGCGTTGATATCGCTGCCGCGCACGGATTTCTGCAGCGCGGACAATAAATTAAAATAATGCGAACCTTTTTTATCGCCGAAGACGCCGACGCGTTTGATCATTTGTTCCACCATCTGGTCTTCGACAATAAATTTGCCGTCGCGTTCATCGGAGGCGACGACAATCGATTCGAGCATCGTCAGCGCTTTTCGTGCGTCGCCGTTCGTGCCGTCAGCGATGCGGTTGACTTGCGCCTCGGAAATTTCGATTTCGGAATTGCCAAGGCCGCGCTTCGGCTCAGTTAACGCCGAATTCAGCAGCTGGACGATGTCATCGTGCGTCAGCCGTTTGAGCTGCTTGATTTCGCCGCAGCGGGAGCGGATTGCCGGATTGACGTCGTGGAACGGGTTTTCCGTCGTCGCGCCGATCAAGACGATGGCGCCGCTTTCGACGTGCGGCAGCAACGCATCCTGCTGGAGTTTATTGAAGCGATGGATTTCGTCCAAAAACAGCAGCACTTTGCCGGTGATGCGCGCTTCAGCGACAACTTCCTCGACATCTTTTTTGCCGGACGTCGTCGCGTTCAATGCGATGAAAGGCAGTTTCGACGTGCCGGCGATGGCGTGGGCGATCGACGTCTTGCCGATTCCCGGTTCGCCGTATAGGAGCATTGATGGCACGTGGCCATTGTGGATCATTTTATATAAAGCCGTATGCTTTCCGATGACGTCTTTCTGGCCGATGACTTCGTCAATCGTGCGCGGGCGCATGCGGAATGCCAATGGTTCATTTTGCAAAAGTAAAACCCCTTCCGTCCAATCGTTCGCTTTTCAGTATATCGCGGAGCGAAATAAATGTCATTGCAAGTCCATTGCGCAGAGATATGCTATACTTTTAGGAAGAATAATTGGAAACTGACTTAGAGGTGTAACGATGAGAATATCGACAAAAGGCCGCTACGGCTTGACTATTATGATCGCATTGGGAAAAAATTACGGCGAAGGGCCGATGCCGCTGCGGAAAATCGCGGCGGATTATGATTTGTCCGAAGCTTATTTGGAGCAGCTGGTAGGCCCGCTCCGCAATTCCGGACTTGTAAAAAGCGTCAGGGGCGCTTACGGCGGCTATATGCTGACGCGCAGCCCGAAAGACATTTCAGCGGGGGACGTCATCCGCGTACTCGAAGGGCCGATCCAGCCCGTCGAAGGCATCGAGGACGAAGACCAGCCACAGCGCGAGTTGTGGGTGCGTATCCGCGACGCCGTGAAAAACGTCCTGGATACGACATCGATCGACGATTTGGCGAACCAGCAAGAAACCGACAACGACAATTATATGTTCTATATATAAGGAGTTAATCAATCATGAATCGAATTTATTTAGACCATGCGGCCACTTCTCCGATGCATCCGGAAGTGGCTGAAACATTTTCACAGGCACTCAGCACCGTCTACGGCAATCCTTCGAGCATGCACGGCACGGGGCGCATCGCGCGCAAAGCGCTGGATGATGCACGCCGTGTTTTTGCACGCAGCATCCATGCAAACGATCCGGAAATCATTTTCACGAGCGGCGGAACGGAAGCCGATAATTTGGCGATCTTCGGCACGGCTGCGAAAAAACCGGGCGGCCATATCATCACATCGGCCATCGAACACCACGCCGTACTGCACGCTTGCGAGAAACTCGAGCGCGACGGCTATAGCGTGACCTATTTGCCGGTTGATGAAAACGGCCTAGTGCGAGCAGAAGACGTGAAAAATGCGCTGCGCAGCGATACAATTCTAGTGACCATCATGCTTGGCAATAATGAAGTCGGCACGGTCCAGCCGATTGAAGAAATCGGTGAGCTGCTGCAAGGCACGGATGTGGTGTTCCATACGGATGCTGTCCAGGCTTATGGCGTCTTGCCGATTGATGTGGAGAAACTCCACGTTGACTTTTTATCGGTATCGGCGCATAAACTGAACGGCCCGAAAGGCATCGGCTTCCTGTACCAGCGCAAAGGCGTCGCTTTGTCTCCGCTTTTTTACGGCGGCGAACAGGAACGCAAGCGCCGCGCGGGAACCGAAAACGTTCCGGCGATCACCGCATTCGCAAAAGCGGTGGAAATCGCGCTAGCCACGATGGATGAAAAAACGGCACTTTATTTAACGTTTAAAGAGGCATTTAAAAATGTCTTGACGGAACAAGGCATCGACTTCAAAGAAAACGGCACCAACTCTCTGCCGCATATCCTGAACCTCAGCATCCCGGGAGTCGACATCGAATCGTTCCTGGTCAACCTCGACATCGCCGGCATTTCGGCATCGAGCGGTTCAGCATGCACAGCGGGTTCAATGGATCCGTCCCATGTCCTGGTCGCGATGTACGGCGGCGAGGCGGACGAGCTCCGCAATTCCATCCGCTTCAGCTTCGGGCTGGGCTTGGACGTCGCACAAGTGCAGGAAGCTGCACTGAAAACAGCACAAATCTGCAAGCGTTTAGCGCTTAAATGAAAAGGTGAGATATTATGACTGCAAAAGCACCACAAGATACACGCGTTGTCGTCGGCATGTCCGGAGGGGTCGACTCTTCGGTTGCCGCTTATTTATTGAAAGAACAGGGCTATGACGTCATCGGCATCTTCATGAAAAACTGGGACGACACCGATGAAAACGGCGTCTGCACCGCGACGGAAGATTACGAAGACGTTATCCGCGTCTGCAACCAGATTGGCATTCCGTATTATGCCGTCAATTTTGAAAAGCAGTATTGGGACAAAGTGTTCACGTACTTTTTGGAAGAATACAAAGCAGGGCGCACGCCGAACCCGGACGTCATGTGCAATAAAGAAATCAAATTCAAGGCGTTTTTGGAGCATGCATTGAGCCTCGGCGCTGATTATTTGGCGACCGGCCATTACGCGCAAGTCGAACACGCAGAAAACGGCGAAACGAAAATGTTGCGCGGCCAGGACAATAACAAAGACCAAACCTACTTCCTCAATCAGCTGAACCAGGAGCAATTGTCGAAAGTCATGTTCCCGATCGGCCACATGGAGAAAAAGAAAGTGCGTGAAATCGCGCTTGAAGCGGGACTTGCAACGGCAACGAAAAAAGATTCGACCGGCATCTGCTTTATCGGCGAACGCAATTTCAAGGAATTCCTCGGCCAATACCTGCCGGCTCAGCCTGGCGATATGGTAACGATGGACGGTAAGAAAATGGGCTCGCACGACGGCTTGATGTATTACACAATCGGGCAGCGCCAAGGCCTTGGCATTGGCGGAGCAGGCGATCCGTGGTTCGTTATCGGCAAAGACCTTGAGAAAAACGTCTTATTCGTCGGACAAAACATCCACCACGAAGCTTTATTTTCTGATAGCTTGAGCGCAGTGAACTTAAGTTTTACATCGGATACAGCACCGCAAGGCACATTCACGTGCACAGCGAAATTCCGCTACCGTCAAGCCGATGTCGGCGTTACCGTTGAAATGAATGACGGCGAAGCGCTTGTGACATTCGACGAGCCGGTACGGGCAATCACGCCTGGACAAGCAGTCGTTTTCTATGACGGAGACGAATGCCTGGGCGGCGGAACGATCGACCGCGTGTTCAAAAACGGTGCACGATTGGAGTATGTAGGCTAATGGGCGAAACTGCGAAGAATTACAATGAAATCGGCATCCAGGCGCTGCAAGAAGGAGATACGGAAGCCGCAATCCAAGCATTTACGCAAGCGATTGAAGAACAGCCGGACAATCCGCTGGGCTATATCAATTTCGGCCATGTGCTGACATCGATGGACGATATCGAGCGGGCCGAACGCTTTTTCCAAAAAGCGTTGACGCTTGATGAAACCTCGGCAACGGCTTATTACGGCCTTGCGAATTTGTATTTCAACTCAGAGCGTTTTGACGAAGCGTTGAAACTTTATGAAAAAGCGCTGCATTATGGGCTGGAAGGTTCGGATGCGCATTTCATGATGGGCAAATGCTTCGAAAAGATGGATCAGCCGAAATTGGCGCTGCCTTATCTTCAACGGGCAGTCGAACTGGATCCTGCCGACGTGCAAGCGCGCCTCAGCTACGGCATCGCGCTGGCATCGATGGAATTATTCACATTGGCCGAACCGCAATTTTTGGAAGTGCTCGGGCTCGACGCCAACCACGCTGATGCGCATTACAATTTAGGTGTGCTGTACGCCGTGTCGACAGACCGCGTCGAGGACGCCATGCATCATTTGAAGCAGGCATATACGCTTGACGATCGCAACGAAATGGCACGTTATGCGTATGATATGATTGCTTCACAGCGGCAATAAAACATAAAGATAATATTAACCATTGTGAAAGGAGACGGCGACGATGACTGGACAAATTGATTTATTCCAAGAAGAAACGCATTTTGTACTGGGCAGGCCAGTCGTCTCGATTTTTCACAATCCCCAAAATTTATTCTCCATCGCGAAAGTGAAAATCCAGGAAACCAATACCTCGTACCAGGAAAAAGAGATCATCGTCTCGGGCTATTTTCCGAAATTGTCGCTTGAAGAATCCTACCGCTTTACGGGTGCGGTGAAAAACCATCCGCGCTACGGCGTCCAGTTCCAGGTGGAAACATTCACGAAAGAAGTGCCGGAAACAGAGCAGGGGATTGTGCATTATTTATCGAGCGATATGTTCAATGGCATCGGCCGCAAGACGGCGGAGACGATCGTCAAGAAACTAGGCAAAGACGCCATCAAGAAAATTCTGGAGGACCCGGAAGCGCTCGATGCGGTGCCGCGTCTTTCCGATGAAAAAAAAGACACGATCCGTTCGACGCTGCAGCTGAATCTGGGCTTGGAGCGCGTGATGATCCAGCTCAACGACTGGGGCTTCGGCCCGCAGATCGGCATGCGCGTCTACCAGACCTACCGCGAAGACACGATCGACATCCTGACGAAAAATCCATTCATTTTGATTGAGGAAATCGAAGGGATCGGTTTTCACCGCGCGGATGAACTCGGCGCGAAGCTCGGCATCACCGGCAGCCATCCGGACCGCATCAAGGCGTCGATTCTGCACCTGCTGAACCAGGCGTCGCTGTCGGAAGGCCATGTCTATGTCGATGCGAAAACGCTCATTCCGCAAGTCAAAGAAATGCTGGAAGCGAGCCAGCGTGAAGACATTCCGATCGAAGCCATTTCCAAAGCGATGATCGAGATGAATGAAGAAGGCAAAGTGTCGGGGGAAGAAACCCGGCTTTATTTGCCGTCGCTGTATTACTCGGAAGTCGGCATTGCGACAAAGCTTGAAACGATGCTGGCATCGCAGGCGAACCGCGACCGTTTCCCGGCGTCGGAAGTCCGGAAAGCGCTCGGCGAAGCGGAAGAGCGGCTTGGCGTCAATTACGCAGAAACCCAAGTGGAAGCGATTGACGCGAGCATTAATTCCTCTGTCATGATTTTGACCGGCGGACCCGGCACCGGCAAGACGACCGTTGTTCGCGGGCTTGTCGAAGTGTATGCAGAGCTTCACGGCTTGTCGCTCGACCCGAAAGAATACACAAAGAAAAAAGAGCCGTTCCCGATCATCCTTGCAGCACCGACGGGACGCGCTGCGAAGCGCCTGAGCGAGTCGACCGGGCTGCCAGCGATGACGATCCATCGCTTACTCGGCTTTAACGGGCAGGAAAAAGACGAAGAAACCGAAAAAGAGATTGAAGGCCGCCTGATCATCATTGACGAAATGTCGATGGTCGATACGTGGCTTGCGCATCAATTGCTGAAGGCGGTGCCGGAAGATGCCCAGCTCATTTTCGTCGGCGACCAGGACCAGCTGCCGCCAGTCGGCCCCGGCCAAGTGCTTCGTGACGTGCTGGAGTCAAAGCGCATTCCGACAGTGGAACTGACTGATATTTACCGGCAGTCTTCCGGTTCGTCGATCATCGAGCTCGCCCACCAAATGAAAAATGGGCAGCTGCCCGCTGACATCACCGCAAAAACATCGGACCGCTCGTTCATCAAAGCGGGCCCGGACCAGATCGCGTCGGTTGTCGAGAAAGTCGTCAAAAGCGCATTGGCGAAAGGGCATTCGATCAAAGATGTCCAAGTGCTTGCCCCGATGTATAAAGGGCCTGCCGGCATCGATGCGCTGAACCGCATGATCCAGGAAATGGTCAACCCGAACGCCGATGGCAAACGCAAAGAGCTGGTGTTCGGCGACATCACGTACCGCATCGGCGACAAGATCCTGCAGCTCGTCAACCAGCCGGAAAGCAATGTTTTCAACGGCGATATGGGCGAAGTCGTCGCCATCATGAAAGCGAAAGAGACGGTCGAGAAACAGGACATGCTCGTCGCTTCATTCGATGGCATCGAAGTAGAGTACCAGCGCAGCGACCTCAATCAGCTGACACTTGCGTATTGCGTCTCGATCCATAAATCGCAAGGCTCGGAGTTTCCGACGGTCATCATGCCGATCGTCCGCGGCTATATGAAAATGCTGCGCCGGAATTTATTGTATACGGGCATCACCCGCAGCAAGGATTTCCTGATCTTGTGCGGCGATCCGCAGGTGTTCCGCTACGGTGTCGAGCGCACAGACGATACACAGCGCATGACGACGCTGAAAAGCCGTCTGCAGCTGTCCGACGCACCGCCTGCACCGGTGACGGTTGAAGGGGCGCCAGAAGAGGCTGCAGCGGAGAAATCGGCTGTGCCAGCAAGTGACGCACCAACTCAATCCGGCCCGGCGAGCTTGACGGCGGAAAACGCCCACGCCATCCATCCGCTCATCGGCATGGAAGGCATCAAGCCGACGGATTTTATCGAAGCGTAAAAGCATCCCATTGCGGATGCTTTTTTTCGGAGATTTTATTGGTGGAAGCGTATTTATTCCATAACGGAGCGTATTTCGGTTCTTATCGAGCGTATTTCCACAGCAATGGGGCGTATTCGAGCCGCAACCGGGCGTATTTCAAAAATTGACGCAATAAACGCACCCGCCGCACGCAAAAAAGCGCGGCTATTGACATAGCGGAATCTTTTTCTATATAATTCAGGATATACATTCATACACCAACACCCAGATGGAGAAAGTACAAGATCGCGCGCGTCTAGAAAGAGGTTCCCTCGGCTGCAAGGACCTTCGCCCCGCTGTTTTGGAAAGCTACTCCGGAGTGCAGCTAATCCCTGCCGTCACAGCCGCGTTAAGGCATAATGAGAGACACGGAGCAGTTTGTCCGTGTAATTAGGGTGGTACCGCGAACTAAAGCCTTCGTCCCTTGCGCCAGCGCAAGGGATGGGGGCTTTTTATTATGGCTAGGAGGAGAAAAGATGAAAAACATGAAAGCTGCAGACATCAGAAGATTGTATATTGAATTCTTTAAAGAAAAAGGCCACGACCAGGAGCCGAGCGCACCGCTTGTGCCGTTCGAAGATCCTTCATTGTTATGGATCAACAGCGGTGTAGCGACGCTGAAGAAATATTTTGACGGACGGGTGATTCCAACAAATCCGCGCATCGTCAACGCGCAGAAATCGATCCGTACGAACGATATTGAAAACGTCGGCAAAACGGCGCGCCACCATACGTTTTTCGAAATGCTCGGTAACTTCTCGATCGGCGAGTATTTCAAAACGGAAGCGATCCACTGGGCATGGGAATTCCTGACCGACCCGAAATGGATGGGCTTCGACCCGGAATTGCTGTCGGTGACGATCCATCCGGAAGACGAAGAAGCTTACAGCATCTGGCTCAATGAAGTCGGCGTGCCGGCTGAGCGCATCATCCGCCTTGAAGGCAATTTCTGGGACATCGGCGAAGGCCCGAGCGGACCGAACTCGGAAATTTTCTATGACCGCGGCGAATCCTACGGCAATGATCCGAGTGATCCGGAAATGTTCCCAGGCGGCGAAAACGACCGCTATTTGGAAATCTGGAACTTGGTGTTCTCACAGTTCAACCACAACCCGGACAATACGTACACGCCATTGCCGAAGCAGAACATCGATACAGGCATGGGCTTGGAGCGTATGGCTTCGGTCGTGCAAAACGTGCCGACGAACTACGACACGGATCTGTTCGTGCCGATCATCGAGAAAACCGAAGAGATTTCCGGTGTGCGCTACGGCACAGACGTGGATACCGATATGGCGTTCAAAGTCATCGCTGACCATGTCCGCACAGTCGCGTTTGCAATCGGCGACGGAGCTTTGCCGTCGAATGAAGGCCGCGGATACGTTTTGCGCCGCCTATTGCGCCGTGCTGTCCGCTATGCGAAAAAGCTGGGCATCGAAAAACCGTTCATGTATGAATTGGTTCCTGTTGTCGGCGCAATCATGAAGGATTTTTATCCGGAAGTGAGCGACAAACAGGATTTCATTATCCGCGTGATGAAACTGGAAGAAGAACGTTTCCATGAGACATTGCACGACGGTTTGGCGATCTTATCGGAAGTGGCAGGCCGCCAAAAAGCTGCCGGCCGCAATGAAATCCCGGGTGAAGATGCGTTCCGTCTTTATGATACGTACGGCTTCCCGGTTGAATTGACCGAGGAATATGCGGAAGAAGAAGGCATGGTCATTGACCACGCTGGATTTGAAGCAGCGATGAATGCTCAGCGCGACCGCGCACGGAAAGCCCGCCAAAATGTCAATTCAATGCAGACGCAATCGGAAGTTCTGGGCAACATCAAAGTTGACAGCGAGTTTATCGGCTACGACCGCACATTGGCACAAGTATCTGTCCTCGTCATCATCAAAGACGGCGACGTGGTTGAAAGCGCGCAAGAAGGCGACGAAGTGCAAGTCATTCTCGACAAGACGCCATTCTACGCAGAAAGCGGCGGGCAGATTGCTGACCGCGGAACGCTCAGCAACGATTTGGTGCAGGCAACTGTGCTGGACGTCAAAAAAGCGCCGAACGGCCAGAATCTCCACTCTGTCCGGGTCGACTCAGGCGAACTGACAGCTGGTTCAGTTACAGCGGAAGTGGAATCTTCCCAGCGCCGCGACACGGTGAAAAACCACACGGCGACGCATTTATTGCACCAAGCGCTGAAAGATGTTTTGGGTACGCACGTCAATCAGGCAGGATCCTACGTAGGACCGGACCGCCTGCGTTTCGACTTCTCGCATTTCGGCGGCGTGACGAAAGAAGAAATTACGCAAATCGAACAAATCGTCAACGAAAAAATCTGGAGCGGCATCGCAGTCGATACCGGCTTCCATGATTTGCAGGAAGCGAAAAAAATGGGCGCAATGGCTTTATTTGGCGAGAAATACGGCGATATCGTCCGTGTCGTGGAAATCGGCAATTTCTCGAAAGAGCTTTGCGGCGGCGTCCATGTCATGAATACAGCGGAAATCGGCTTGTTCAAAATCGTTTCGGAAAGCGGCATCGGAGCTGGCGTGCGCCGGATCGAAGCGGTTACCGGAAAAGGCGCATACGAAAACTTGCGGGAAACGGAACAGATTTTGGAAGAAGCGGCTTCGCTATTGAAGTCTTCGCCGAAAGACATGGTCCAAAAAGTCCAGTCGTTCCAGCAAGAAATGAAATCACTGCAGCGCGAAAACGAATCGCTGATGGCGAAAATTTCCAACGCACAGTCGTCAGAAATTTTATCTGCTGCACGCCAAATCAATGACATCACGGTGTTGTCAGCGAAAGTCGAAGCGAAAGACAATAACCAGCTGCGCCAGATGATGGACGATTTGAAACAGAAATTCGACAAAGCGGTCATCGTATTAGGAGCTGCTGATGGTGATAAAGTCATGCTGATCGCAGGCGTTACAAAAGATTTGGCAGGCGGGAACTATCATGCCGGCCAAATCGTCAAACATGTAGCTGAGCAATGCGGAGGCAAAGGCGGCGGCCGCCCTGATATGGCAATGGCAGGCGCTAAAAATCCTGAAAAATTGGAAGCTGCCCTGGAATCTGTCTACGAACAGCTCAAATAGGTTTTATAAATGCCGGTTATCGTTTATACTATAAGTCAGGCAGCGAGAGTCAAATTCTCCTATCTAAATCCGAAACGAGGTGCTTGTCGTGAGTTCATTTGATCAAACAATGAAATTCAATCCGTCTGATGAGTCGATGGAGCAGGAAGTGAAGCAAGTGATGCTTCAAGTCCATACGGCACTTGAAGAAAAAGGCTATAACCCGATCAATCAGATTGTCGGATATTTACTGTCAGGTGATCCGGCTTATATTCCTCGCCATCAGGATGCACGCAATATGATTCGCAAACTTGAACGGGATGAAATTCTGGAAGAGCTTGTGAAATTCTATATTAAAAAGAATAACGGGGAACAAGAATGAGAATAATGGGACTGGATGTCGGTTCGAAAACGATCGGCGTCGCCATCAGTGATGCGCTGGGCTGGACTGCCCAAGGCATTGAGACCGTCAAGATTAATGAGGCGGCTGGGGAGTTCGGCATGGCGCGCCTGGGCGAATTGATCAAACAATTCGAAGTGACCCAAGTCGTCGTCGGATTTCCGAAAAACATGAACAATACGATCGGTCCGCGCGCGGAAGCATCGCAAAAATTTGCAGCTTTGCTCGAAGAAGTATATGCTATACCGGTGGTACTATGGGATGAGCGGCTCACGACAATGGCTGCAGAGAAGATGTTGATCTCTGCGGATGTCAGCCGCAAAAACCGCAAGAAAGTAATCGACAAGATGGCCGCAGTGATGATACTGCAAGGCTACCTTGACTTTAAAAAATTATGAGGTGACGCAAATGGAACACGGACAAGAGCACATTACAGTCGTTGATGAAAACGGCAACGAACAATTATTTGAGGTTTTATTCACATTTGAAAGTGAAGAATTCGGAAAATCATACGTATTGTATTTCCCGGTTGGCGCTGAGGAAGATGATGAAGGCGAAATTGAAATCCAAGCATCTTCTTTCACAGAAAACGCTGATGTAGACGGCAAAATCGCAGGCGGAGAACTTCGCCCGGTTGAGACGGATGAAGAATGGGATATGATCGAAGAAATGCTTAACGCGTTCCTTGACGACGAAGAAGAGAACGAAGAACAGTAATCTCAAAAGGAGAGGGACGGAATTGCTTGTTGATTCCGTCTTTTTCTTTTGTCAGGAATTAGGTATACTGATAAAGGAAAAAGCTAAGGGGGGGAACCCGTGGACAAGCAATCAAAAAAAGAGATTATGTTTGAACGGATGAAAGAAAAAAAGAAAGAAGGAAAAACCGTGAGGCGCATCGTAGCAATCATCGCGCTTGTTGTGCTCTTGATCGTCGGCATCGCCGGCTTCCAGGTATACAATTTCGTGAGCGGAGCATTAAAGCCGGTTGATCCGGATTCTGAAAAAGTGGTGGAAGTAGAAGTGCCGATCGGTTCGAACCTCGACAGCATCGCGGAACTTCTTGAGAAAAACGGCATCGTGAAAGATGCGCGCGTCTATAAATATTACGTCAAATTCAATAACGAATCGGAATTCCAGGCAGGCACTTACGGCTTGCTGCCGTCGATGACGCTCGATGAAATCACGCAAAGCTTGAAGACCGGCAAAGTCTACCGCGAGCCGCTATTCACGATTACGGTTCCAGAAGGGCTGACGCTTGAGCAGATTGCCGAGAATGTCATCGCCAAGAAAACCGATTTCACGGCAGAGCAATTCATGGAAAAAATCAATGACGAAGCTTATATCGACGAGCTGATGGTAAAATACCCAACTTTATTGACGGACGAAATCAAAAATGAAAATGTCCGCTACGATTTGGAAGGCTATCTGTACCCTGCCACTTACCCGTTTTACGAAGAAGATCCGTCGCTGACGCTGATCATCGAACAAATGCTCAATGCGACGCAAGCGAACGTGGTGCAATTCGAAGCTTTGATGCAGGAGAAGAAAATGACGCCGCATACGCTGTTGACATTCGCTTCGCTGCTTGAAGAAGAAGCGACGTCTCAAAGCGACCGCCAAGCGATTGCCAGCGTGTTCTTTAACCGCATCAACGAAGACATGCCGCTGCAAACGGATCCGACGGTCATTTATGCAATGGGCGAGCACAAAGAGCGTCTATTCAACAAAGACTACGAATTCGAGCATCCGTACAGCACATACACCAATAAAGGGCTGCCGCCGGGGCCAATCGCTTCAGCGGGGATCGAATCGATCCAAGCCGTATTGGATCCAGCAGATACGAAGTATTTCTATTTCCTGGCGGATTCGACAGGCAAAAACCATTTTGCGGAGACCTATGACCAACATTTGGCAAACCGCGATAAATTCATCGGCCAATAAAACACAATAACCCGACAAGAAGGAAGCGACCTCGCATTCCTTCTTGTTTTATGTTAGTATAAGTAGTAATTTTTGCTAGCGCGAGAAGGGGCTTGAATAATGGGACAACAACAATTGGCGGAGACGCTGGAGTCGATCAAAAGCTACGCTGTTCAGCATCATGTGCCGATCATGGAAGAGCAAGGCATTGATGAACTGACCCAGCTGCTGGACCAGCAGAAGCCGGCCTCCATTTTGGAAATCGGTGCGGCCATCGGCTTTTCAGCGATAAAAATGGCGCAGGCTTTGCCGGTTTGCAAAATCGACACAATTGAACGGGATGACAGCAGATTCGGGCAGGCTGAGAAGTTCATCTTGGAATCGGGCTATGGAGAACGCATCCGTATTTTCCATGCCGATGCACTGGAAATGGACTTTTCCGTATTGCAGCCTTCTTATGACGCTATCTTCATTGATGCTGCCAAAGGGCAATACGAGCGCTTTTTCGAGAAATACGAAACGCTGCTGCCGGAAGGCGGAATCATTTATTGCGATAATATGCTGATGCACGGGATGGCTGACCAGCCGCTCGCCGATATACCGCGAAGAAAGCGGACGATGATCCGCAACATCAAGAAATTCAGGGAACACATGATGGCCAACCCGCTGTACGACGTGCAATTGCTGCCAGTAGGCGACGGCATCATGGTCTGTAAAAAGAAAAGCCAGTAAAAAAGTCGATTTGCAAGGAGCTTGGAATAATGTCGAAAAACCGTCCGGTGGTAATCGGGATAGCAGGAGGTTCGGGCTCGGGTAAAACCAGCGTCACGAATTCCATTTATGAAGTGTTTAAAGAACATTCGGTCGTTGTGATCGAACAAGATTATTATTATAAAGACCAAAGCCATTTGGCTTTTGAAGAGCGTCTCGAAACGAATTATGACCATCCATTGGCGTTCGATACGGATTTGCTTATCGGCCATGTCAACAAGCTATTAGGCCGTGAAGCGATCGAAAAGCCGATTTACAACTACGCAATCCATACCCGCGCTGATGAAACGGTACATATTGAGCCGAAAGACGTCATCATCCTGGAAGGCATTTTGGTCCTCGAAGACCAGCGTCTGCGGGAATTGATGGACATCAAATTATTCGTTGATACCGATGCGGATCTGCGCATCATCCGCCGGCTGCTGCGGGACATCAACGAACGGGGACGGACAATCGATTCAGTGATTGAACAATACCTGACTGTCGTGCGGCCGATGCACAATCAATTTATCGAACCAACCAAGCGCTACGCGGACGTTATCATCCCTGAAGGCGGGCAGAATGAAGTAGCAATCGACTTGATGGTTACAAAAATTAAAACAATTCTTGAATAGATTGCCAGATTATAATATGATGATACGAGACTGACGGATGCACCGCATCTAGGGTCAGCAGTTGAAGGAGTGGGGAAAAATGGCTACCGAAAAACAATTTCCGATGACAGCTGCAGGAAAGCAGAAGTTGGAGGATGAACTAGACTTTCTGAAAACGATCAAACGCAAAGAAGTGGTTGAACGGATTAAAATCGCCCGTGATTTCGGTGATTTATCTGAGAACGCAGAGTACGACTCCGCAAAAGAAGATCAGGCATTCGTCGAAGGACGCATTTCGACATTGGAATCGATGATCCGCAACGCAGTAATCATAAATGAAAACGAATCGAATAAAGATATGGTCCGCTTGGGCACAACGGTGACTTTCGTCGAAGTTCCGGACGGCGACGAAGAGTCTTACACAATTGTTGGATCGGCAGAAGCGGATCCGCTTGAAGGCCGCATTTCCAATGATTCGCCAATCGCGAAAAGCATGATCGGCCGCACTGTCGGCGAGATCGTCAAAGTGTTGACGCCAGGCGGCGAAATGGAAATCAAAATCGTATCGATCACTTGATTTAGAAAAACGGCCATTCCAACAAAGAATGGCCGTTTTTGGTAAAAATCGCTCTCCCTTGGAACATTACGTGCGTCTATACGTTCTATTCGTTATGTGGCAGCACGCAAAAAACATTTAAAGAGGAGGCATTTAAATGGCCAATGAAGAAAAACGATATCCTTCTCGTTTGAATAAGAAGAATCGGTCCAACCCTGTCATGGATAAAAACCGGTCGAACTCGGTCTTGAACATGATGATCGGGCTGGTCTTCACTTTGATCCTCATTACAGGAGCATTTATCTTTCTTGATAAGGAAGAAGGAAGCATTGAGCAGCCTGAATCCGTAAAAATCGCTTCTGAAGCGGAGCTGGAAGAAGGCAGCACGGCAGATGAGCCGGAAGGCGAACCTGCTGGCAGCGGCACTGAAGCTGATTCTGAAGAAGAAGTTGAAAAAGAAACCGAAGAAACTCCTGCTGATAAGGAAGCGGAGCCTGAAGAAACAAAAGAAGGCAAAGTAACTGGCGGGACCATCACGAAGGAAGATTCAAACGATCCGGTCGTTGAAGAAACAATCATCAACACAAGCTGGGAGCCTGTCGGCACAAAGCAAAAAGGCGAGCACGTTTCTGTTTATGAAAAAGGCTCAGCAGACTGGAATGAAAAAATCAAAGCGATTTCTTACGCCACGGGATTGGCTGCGGACGATATGTACATCATGATGATTAAAAACGGCGGAGGCCCGCAGAAGTCAATCGGAGTGGTGCAGTCCAAAGACCAATCGAAGAAATACCGCGTCCATATGGAATGGGTTGATGGCAAAGGCTGGAGCCCAGTCAAGTTGGATGTCCTAAAAACACTGAAGGGCGCCTATTAAAAAGGCGTCTTTTTTTATGGCAAGTTTTTGAAAAGAATTTATAGAATCATAGAAGGGATGTAGAATAGATGAAAATCGGAGTAATCGGTGCAATGGAAGAAGAGGTTCATTTGCTGCGTGCAAGCCTCGACAATGTGAAGACGGAGGAAATCGCGAATTGCGAATTCACTTCAGGTACGTATAAAGGGCAAGAAGTTGTCTTATTGAAAAGCGGCATCGGCAAAGTGAATGCAGCGATGTCCACAACGCTGCTGCTTCAGCAATTCAAACCGGATGTTGTCATCAATACCGGTTCTGCAGGAGGATTTGATGCGGATCTTGAAGTTGGAGCCATCGTCATTTCCGACGAAGTCCGCCATCACGATGTTGACGTCACTGCTTTCGGCTATGAAATGGGCCAAGTGCCGCAATTGCCGGCAGCATTCCTGTCGAGCGCGGATTTGATGGATCACGCGATTGCCGCGGTTGAAGAGCTCGGGGAGCACGCTTATGCAGTGGGCCTTATCGCTACCGGCGATTCGTTCATGGACGACGCAGAGCGCGTCGAAAAAGTGCGCGGACATTTCCCGTCGATGAAAGCGGCTGAAATGGAAGCTGCGGCAGTCGCCCAGGTGTGCCACCAATTCGATAAGCCGTTTGTCGTCATCCGTGCATTGTCGGATATCGCAGGCAAACAATCCAATATTTCGTTTGAAGAATTTCTGCCAGTGGCGGCGAAACATTCTACCCAGATCGTCTTGAACGTTGTAGACCGCTTAGCGGCGCAATAAAAACAAAAAAAGCTGGAAGCGGCAAAGGAGCCGCTTCCAGCTTTTATACTTTTCTAAGAGTGAATGTGCTGACCATCAACAACGAGCACAGCAAGAACAAGAACATATAAGCGACAGGCGGAATGACCGCTAAGCCGAAATAGGATAATGTGACAACGGTGCCTGCAGCTGTAATCGGCAAGCCGGTGAAATAGCCGGTAGACTCTGAAATGTTGAAGCGTGCCAAGCGGAACGCGCCGCTTGCGATATAAATGACTGTGAATGCCATGCCCGCAATGCCGAAATCTGCAAGCACAAGCTCGTACATCAAGATTGCCGGGGCTACTCCGAACGAGATGATGTCGCTCATGGAATCCAACTGTTTTCCGAGTTCGGACTCCTGATTGAACTTCCGGGCGACCATGCCGTCGAAACGATCTAAAAATGCGGCTATGAAAATAAATAAAACACTAAAGCTATAATAGCCGTTAAGCGCTGCCATTAAAGACGCGCCGCCAAAAGCCATATTGCCAATCGTGATCATGTTTGCGGCTTGGGATCTCAATTTTTTAATTGTGTGATCCATCCGTTCTATGAGTAGCATTGGAAAACACTCCTTTGTCATAAACTTCTTTAGTTCATTATACTGCCTAAGGCCAAAAAATGGTAGACTATTTTAAGCAACGGAGGTGTCTGTGTGAAGAAGAAGCTTTACCAGCGTTCAATTGAATTGACAAATGGGCCGGTAACTTCCGGCCTGATTAAACATTTCGCCCAGTCGCGGCTGAGCCGCAAGGCGATTCCAGGGTATATTAAGACCTATAAAATAGATATGGCGGATGTTGACGGAAATGTGAATTCGTTTCCGACATTGCACGACTTTTTTATTCGCCAGCTGAAAAAAGACCGGCGTCCGATGTCAGAGCAAGCCGTGGTGTCCCCTGTCGATGCAAAAGTGGAAATTGCCGGCGATCTCGATGACAACATCCATTTCTTAGTGAAAGGCCAGCAATATTCGTTGGAAGATCTGCTGGGCAGCGCGGAACTGGCTGATTTCTACCGCGGCGGAAAATACATTGTGCTGTACTTGTCGCCAGCCGATTACCACCGCATCCATAGCCCAGTCGATGGAACTGTGCTCAAGCAATATGTTTTGGGGAAAAAATCGTATCCGGTGAACCAGGCGGGGCTGCAATACGGCAAGGCCCCGATCAGCGGCAATTACCGGATGATCACCGAACTCGACAGCGAATGCGGTCGGCTCCTGATGGTGAAAGTGGGCGCCATGTTCGTTAACTCGATTGAGCTGACGAACTTCGGCACGAGCTGGAAAAAGGGTGAAGAAGCCGCTTATTTCAGTTTCGGTTCAACCGTCGTGCTGTTTTTTGAACGCGGAAAAGTCGAGTTCAGCAGCAATGTGCAGAATGGAAATTCGGTCAGGGTGGGAGAAGCCCTCGCGCATATGTTATAATCAGTTGAATTAAGTCGCTAGAAACAGGAGTTGTCAATTATGTACCATAAATTCGTACCAAGCCAATATGTAAAAAAAGTGTTTGATATCACACCGCAAATGCTATTGGACAAAGGGATCCGCGGAATCATCACCGACCTCGATAACACGCTGGTGGAATGGGACCGCCCGGAAGCTACACCGATGCTGATCGATTGGCTGCGCTCGATGAAAGAGGCAGGGATCCAAGTGGTCATCGTTTCGAACAACAACGAGCTGCGCGTGAAATCCTTTGCTGATCCGCTCGGCATCCCGTTCATCTACCAGGCTCGCAAGCCGATGGGCCGGGCATTCAGAAAAGCGCTCAAGCTGATGAATGTCAGCCGTGAACACGTTGTGGTCATTGGAGACCAGATGCTGACCGATATTTTCGGCGGCAACCTCAACAAGCTCCATACGATTCTTGTGTTGCCAGTGGCCCAGTCCGATGGCTTTTTTACCCGTTTCAACCGATTGGTAGAACGCAGAATCATGAAGAAACTGAAAGATAAAGGCCAGATCATGTGGGAGGAAGAAAATTGAACGAAATGCCAAATTGCATCGGATGCGGTGCATTAATCCAGACAGAACGCCCGGGAGAATTGGGCTACGCACCGCCATCTTCCTTAGATAAAGAAGAAATCATCTGCCAGCGCTGCTTCAGATTGAAAAATTACAACGAACTTCAGCCTGTCTCGTTGACGGATGATGATTTCTTGAAAATTTTAAACGGCCTTGGCGAAAGAAAAGGCCTGATCGTTAAAATCGTCGACATTTTCGACTTTAACGGCAGCTGGCTCCCAGGGCTCCATCGATTTGTCGGCAGCAATGACATTTTGCTGATTGCCAATAAATCGGATTTATTGCCAAAATCGGTCAAGCAGCATAAATTGATCAATTGGATGAAACAGGAAGCAAAAAAACTTGGCTTGAAACCGATTGATGTGCTGACAGTCAGCGCCCATAAAGGCACTGGCATCGTTGAAGCGATGGAAGCGATCGAACATTACCGAAAAGGCAAAGACGTCTATGTTGTCGGCAGCACGAATGTCGGGAAATCGACATTCATCAACCGCATCATCAAACAGTCGACTGGGCATTCCGATATCATTACGACTTCCCATTTTCCGGGAACAACGCTTGATATGATTGAAATCCCGTTGGATGACGAAAACTCGCTTTTCGACACGCCAGGAATCATCAACCATCATCAATTGGCACATTTTCTGCATACAGAAGATTTGAAAATGATCATGCCGAAAAAAGAAATCAAACCGCGCGTTTTCCAGCTTAATCCGGAACAAACGCTTTATATTGGCGGCTTGGCCCGTTTTGATTTCATCAAAGGCGACCGTTCTTCCTTCACGGTCCATGTTGCCAACGATTTGACCATACACCGCACGAAATTGGAAAATGCAGATGCTTTGTATGAACAGCATCTAGGCGGAATGCTGGCGCCGCCATCCGCGGAATTCAAAGACGATTTCCCGGAATTGGTGCGCCATGAATTCCGTGTGAAAGACAGCAAGACCGACATTGTATTTTCAGGGCTTGGCTGGATTACGGTCCAGCATCCAAATGTAGTCATTGCCGCATACGCTCCGAAAGGCGTGGAAGTTATTTTGCGGCCATCCTTAATCTAGGGGGATTTTGATGAAAAAATGGTATGCGGTCATCGGAGATCCGATCGGACATTCGCTGTCTCCGTTCATGCACGAACAATGGTTTGAAGAGCACAACATCGATGCGGCTTATATTCCGGTCCATACGGAACCATTCGAACTTGAAAAAGTGTTCCATGCTATGAGAACATTGGGCATCAGCGGCTTTAATGTGACGCTGCCCCATAAACAGGCCATTATCCCGCTGCTCGATAATCTCGACGAAACGGCCATTTCCATGAGCGCAGTCAATACGGTCACGTTCAATGGCAAACGGACAACGGGCTGGAATACGGACGGCGACGGCTTTGTGCGTTCGCTGATGGCGAAGCAGCCGGACCTTGAAGGAAAAGTGCTCGTCATTGGTGCGGGAGGGGCGGCTAGAGGAATCGCTTTCGCTTTGAAAAAAGCAGGCTTCGACTCGGTCACCATCACCAACCGCACGTTCCGGCGCGCCGAGGAATTGGCGGAAGCCATGAACGGAAACGCGGTGACGCTGAGGGATGCTGAACTTTCGCTTGCGGAATTCAGCACTATTATCCAGACCACTTCTGTCGGCCTTGCTGAAGATGAAGGGCTGCCTTTGTCGCTTGACCATGCAGCAGCCGGAACCCTTGCTGCAGACATTATTTACAACCCGCTTGAGACGCCGTTTTTGAAAGCGGCTGAAGCAAAAGGATGCCGGACATTGAACGGCATCGGCATGTTCGTCTACCAAGGCGCTATCGCGTTCGAGAAATGGACGGGAGTAAGCCCTGATACAGAAAAAATGATTAGAATTCTTACGGAAAAATTAGGAGGCACTTATGTTAACAGGTAAACAAAAAAGATTTTTGCGCAGTGAAGCGCATCATTTAGACCCGATTTTCCAAGTCGGAAAAGGCGGCGTCAACGGAGCGATGCTGCGCCAGATTGAAGAAGCATTGGAAGCCCGTGAATTGGTGAAAATCAGCATTCTTCAAAACAACGAAGATGGCAAACATGACGTTGCTAAGCAATTGTCTGAAGGAACGGCGGCAGAATTGGTGCAATTGATCGGCCATACAGTTGTCCTTTACAAGCCATCGGTCAATAATAGACGCATCGAGCTGCCTAGAAAAGGATGAAAAAAGTCGGGATATTGGGCGGAACATTCAATCCTCCTCATCTCGGCCACCTGATTATGGCCAATGAAGCTTTTCACTCCATTGGGCTTGATGAAGTTCGCTTTATGCCCAATTTCATCGCACCCCATAAAGAAGTGAGCGGTGCAAACGCTGGCCAACGACTGGAAATGGCCCGTCTGGCAATTGATGGCCATGCGGGTTTCCGTGTAGAGGATTTTGAAATCCGGCAAGGCGGTGTTTCGTATACGTACGACACCATGCTGAAATTGATGGCTCTCGAACCGGACACCGAATTTTACTTTATCATCGGCGGCGACAGCATCGCCGACCTGTCTTCCTGGCACCGGATTGATGAACTCGCCAGGCTGGTCCGTTTTATCGGCATCAGCCGGCCAGGCTATGAAAACACGACCCCGTACCCAGTGCGGATGATTGATTCGCCGGAAATGCATTTGTCATCGACGATGCTCCGCGACAGAATGGCGCAAGGCAGGACAATTTCATTTCTCGTACCGGAAAAAGTGGAAGCTTTTATTCGAAAGGAGCGGTTATATGGACCAGAGTGCAATGTTGCAGAAGGTGAAGAAACGCCTTCCTGAAAACCGTTATAATCATGTTCTAGGCGTGCTCGGCACAGCAGTGGAATTGGCGAAGCGTTTCAATGTGCCGGAAGAAAAAGTGCAAGTGGCAGCCATTTTGCACGATGTCGCGAAGTTCTCGGATCGGCAATGGATGCAATCAGTGATCATTTCCCAGAAAATGGATCCGCTATTGCTCGATTACCATGCGGAATTATGGCATGCGCCTGTCGGGGCATATGTCGCGAGCTACGAATTCGGCGTGAACGATGAAGATGTCTTGAACGCCATCCGTTACCATACAACAGGGCGGGCAGGCATGTCTGACCTGGAAAAAATCATTTATGTTGCAGACATGGTCGAGCCCAACCGCAAATTCACCGGAGTCGATGAATTGCGACAATTAAAAGAACAAGGATTGGATGTTATGATGGAAGTCTGCATCAAACATTCCATCGAATTTCTTGTATCAAAAAATCAACCGGTTTTTCCGGATTCATTGAAGTGTTACGAATACTTCACGAAACAGAAAGGGAAAGTGAAAGAATGACTAAACAAACTTTACTCCAAATGGCTTATAATGCCGTAGAAGACAAAAAAGCCGAGGATATTGTAGTTTTGAATATGGAAGGCATCTCGCTATTGGCGGATTATTTCCTCATCTGTACAGGGAACTCGGATCGCCAAGTGCAAGCAATTGCGCGTGCTGTGATTGAACAATCCCACGAAGCAGGAAACGAAGTGAAAAGTGTGGAAGGATTTGACTCTGCGCGCTGGATTCTTGTTGATATCGGCGATGTAGTGGTTCACGTATTCCATAAAGACGAGCGTGATTATTACAACCTTGAGCGCCTCTGGAGAGAAGCGCCGACAATGGAAATATGAGGTATGGGAAATTTGCGTCAGTTTATGATGAACTGATGGAAGATATTCCGTACGAAAAGTATGTCGAATGGGTCGGGTCCCATGTCCAATCGGGGAAACTCCTCGATCTGGCTTGCGGGACCGGGACCCTTTCGCAGCTTTTCAGCGAAGTCGGATTCGATGTGACGGCGAGCGATTTGTCGGAAGACATGCTGGCGATTGCGAGCAATCGCTTCCAAGAAGCAAACTTGGCGATTCCGGTGCTGCAATTGTCGATGGACAATTTAGAAGGCATCGGCGGCTTTGATGCCGTGACGATCGCCATCGATTCGCTTAATTATTTGGAAACGGAAGAAGAAGTCAAGCGGACGTTCGCTGAAGTCCATGCCGCTTTAAATGAAGGTGGACATCTTTTCTTCGACATCCATTCTCTTTTTAAAATAAACGATATCTATATGGACAGCCCGTTTGTCATGGACGGCGAAAACGTCGCTTATATTTGGCATACGGAAAAGGGCGCCCATGCAAATAGCGTCATCCATGACATCACGTTTTTCATGCGCCACGGAGAAACGTTCGAACGTTTTGAAGAAACGCATGAGCAACGGACGTTTCCGATAGAAACCTATCAAGCTTGGCTGGAACAGGCTGGTTTCCAAGTGGAATCAATAACGGCCGACTTCACGGGGCAAAGCCCGGATGAAGAAAGCGAACGCATCTTTTTCCACGCAATCAAATAAGCAGAAACAGAACCCGCGGCAAGCCTGCGGGTTTTTTCATGCGCTTTTGCAGATCAGCAGCCTAAAAATCGATAGACAGCACCTGGTAATTCGTATACAATTCAGACAGCTTCATTAATTGCCTCCTTGTGAAAGGAGCGCTCACCGCTGAACCTATCCCAGCTTCGCGGAAAATTAGGCTGGCTTGCCATCCCGGCAGCTGCAGCCATGGCTTTGGCCATCTACCTTTTCATCCCCCAGAGCGAGCCGGAACTTGTGCCGGCCCAAACTCTTGAACAAATTCAAGCTGAACCGCCCCAACAGACGGAAACCCCCACCCAGCAGGATGCACTTCCAGAAACCATCATGATCGATATTAAAGGGCAAGTGGCAAGCCCAGGTGTATTTGAACTGCCAGCAGGCGCCCGAGCCCAGGATGCCATAGCGGCGGCGGGCGGCTTTTTGGAAACCGCCGATCCGACGGCCATCAATCTTGCGTTGAAAGTCCAGGATGAAATGGTGTTATATGTACCAGCTATAGGTGAAGAATTGCCCGTTTTAGCCAGTCCGGTACAGACCGGGCCAGCAGCAGGCCCTGCTAGCGGTTTGGTTGATATCAACTCGGCCACCGATGTGGAGTTAATGGAACTGCCAGGCATCGGGCCATCAAAAGCCGCAGCCATCATCACATATCGGACCGAAAACGGCAATTTTGAAAAAATCGAGGATTTGAAGGATGTTACGGGCATTGGCGATAAATCTTTTGAACAATTGAAAGACGGCATAACGGTCCGATAAGAGGATTTGAGCCGGATGGACGGTTGACGAAAATCCACCCTCTGCTAAACTTATTTTATACAGACAAGCAGGAGGCAATCAGATGAAGCGAATAACTTGGGACCAATTTTTCATGGCGCAAAGCCATTTGCTGGCACTTAGAAGCACATGTACACGCCTAGCCGTCGGAGCGACAATCGTCCGTGACCGCCGCATCATGGCGGGGGGCTATAACGGTTCCATTTCCGGCGGCGACCATTGCATCGACCAAGGCTGCTACGTTGTGGACAACCATTGCGTACGCACGATCCATGCGGAAATGAACGCCTTATTGCAATGTGCGAAATATGGCGTCAGCGTCAACGGGGCAGACATGTACGTCAGCCATTTCCCGTGCCTGCAATGCTCGAAATCAATCATCCAGGCAGGCATCGCCCGCTTGTATTATGCGGCCGATTATAAAAATCACTCTTATGCGATTGAATTATTCGAGCAGGCGGGCGTGGAAGTCATACAAGTGATGTTCGACGAACGCAAAATCGATTTCCTGAGCGTCGAAAAAAACAGGCTCTACATGGAAATGCTTGAAAAGCTGCGGGAAAAAGGCAGCACCGAAGAAGAATTGGCCCATTTTACTGAACGGGTGAATGAATTATTCGGAGAAGTGGAAGTGTAAGCGGAAATTTTCTTCTATACAATGCAGCGGCAGTCGTCATTGCCACCTATGCAGCCCATGAAACAGCGAAAGAGCTTGTCTTCATCGGGCTGCTTTTTTGTTGGATGTTCTGGAAGCATGAAGGAGCGAAACTCTTCATTCACATATTGGCAATAACGATCTGTGTCTATATGCTGCAGGAGCAGCGCGTTCCAACTGTCATCAAAGCCGCAGCATACAGTGGAGAACTGGATTTTGCGGGCAATTACACGATTGACGGCGATAGCTTGCGCGGCTTTGCGGAACTGGCAAGCGGGCAAAAAGTCTACGCCGCTTACCGGTTCAAAGATGCAGAAGAAAAAGCGGAAGCACAAGCGGCGCTGCCGGATTCAAAACTGATTGTTGCTGGTGCGTTTGAGTCAGTGGCGGAACCTTCGCACCGGTTCTCGTTCAATATGGCCCGCTACTTGGAAACGAACGGCGCTGCAGCGATGCTGACAATTGAAAAGATTGAAGCGTTTAAAGCCCAGCATACGTTTTACGCCAAGATGCTGCAGCAGCGGAAAAAGCTGGGCGCGCATATCAACGCGTCGTTTCCTGCTGAACTCGCCACTGAAGCGGAAGCGTTGCTGATCGGTGAGCAGCGGGGGATGGGCATCGAAGAAAGGCAGATTTACCAGACGCTTGGCATCACGCATCTCTTTGCGATATCCGGTCTGCATGTCGCGATTGTTGCAGGGCTAGCTTATTTTTTGCTGGTCCGGCTGCGCGTCCGCAAAGAATCCGCGCTGCTCTTGCTGTTGGCCATGCTGCCGCTTTATGCCATCATGGCGGGAGGTGCCCCTTCCGTGCTGCGTGCTGTCTGTATGGTCAGTTTAGTATTGGCGGGCAAGCTCGCTAATATCCGATTGCCAGCGTCCTGCGTGCTGCTCGGAAGCTTCCTTTTCTTTGTCATCTGGAACCCGTATGCGATCTACAATATCGGTTTTCAATTATCATACGGTGCGGCGTTCGGCATCATCTACTCGCGGCAGCTGTTGGCAAGGTGCCGATCTGCTTTTGAGCAAGGGCTGCTGATTACAGCAATTTCACAAATGACGCTTTATCCTATTTTGCTGTTCCATTTTTACGAAATTTCAATTTCGGCTTTTGCCGTCAACAGTCTTTTTGTGCCGCTTTATACCTTGGTCATTCTGCCGGTTAACTTGCTGGCACTCGGGTTGACGCTGGTGTTCCCGCCGGCTGCGGATGCATTGTTCTTCATATATGGACCTGGCAGAGAATGGATCGGGGACGGGATGGCTTGGCTTGCATCGTGGCCGCACCAGATGTGGAATCCAGGGCGTCCGGCGCCATGGCTGGCAATGGGCCTCATGGCAAGCGTTTTGCTGTTTTACGGTCTTGCCGAAAAAAGATTCCATGCGAGGCAGCTATTGATTGTGCTTGTGCCAGCCGCTTTATTTACGGCTATGCCATATCTGGATCCAGCGCTGAAAGTGACTTTCCTGGATGTCGGCCAAGGCGACAGTGCGATGATTGAGCTGCCCCATAGGCGAGCCGTCTACGTAATCGATACCGGTGGGCTTCTGCGCTTCGGCACAGAAGAATTCCGCATGAAAGAGCGTCCATTCGAAATTGGCAGGCAAGTGGTCGTGCCTTATTTAAAAGGAAAAGGCATCTCGTCGGTCGACTTGCTGGTCCTCAGCCATGCCGATGCGGACCACGCCGAAGGGGCCGACGAATTATTCAAGGCGTTGCAGATCCACAATCTCCATCTGACACCAGGCTCACAAACAACGCCGCTCATGCAGGAGCTGGCGAAGGATGCCAGTGAGGCGAAGCTGAGCTATCCCATAAGCGGCAGCGGCTGGATGGAAGGGCAAACCCGATTCCATTATTTGTCTCCAGCTGATGCCGAATACAGCGGCAATGACGATTCGTTGGTGATGCTTTTGGAAAACAACGGTTTCCGGGTGCTGTTCACCGGCGATTTGGAAATGGCGGGTGAGAAAAAAATCGTTGAAGCTTATAGCGGAGAACTGGCAGGATTGACCATCTTGAAAGTCGGCCATCACGGCAGCAAAACGTCCAGCGGCCAAGAATTTCTGGAAGCGGCAATGCCGAAGCTGTCGATTTTCTCCACCGGCAAAGACAATCGGTATGGGCATCCGAACCCTGATGTGGTGGAGCGTTTTCAAGCCTTGAACCTGCCGGTGTTGAATACAGCGGAAAGTGGCACCATTGAAGTGGAAGTCGTGGACGGTGAGTGGGAACTCCGGAAAATGCGTTAAAAATAGATAGTTGAAATACGTGAATAGCAAAGAGGCGGTGCGGCAGAAAATTTACCGGCTGTCTTTTTTTTATTAGCCTCCAAAAACGGTATTCCATATTTTGGGGATAAATGTATACTGAATGTATTGAGGTTTGATCTTGCAAAGGATGGATGCGGAAATGGCGGAATTACTTTTAGCGGTGTTGTACCAAGTAGCGGTTGCAATCGGAAGGCTTCTGGGTTTCTTCGTTTCAGAACTGGCAGCGAGTAAGATAAGCAATGCAATCGAAGACTTTTTTACAAACGACACGAAATTAGAGAAGAATGTAAAATTATTGGCTGAAGAAAAGTGGTTCATTGAATTAGCCGACGATTTCCGCTATAGCCATATTATTTGGCATAATAATCGGGTGGGACGCTATTTGAAAGAGGATTCCAATATCCCTTTGTTGAAAAAGCATGAAGAAGAACAACGGAAATTCATCGAAATGGTGAAGCAGGAGCACAAAAAGTTTGCAGGCATGCCATCCAAAGATTCAAGATAGCTGATCCGGTATAACCCAGGTTCTAAAAAAATTTATGAACGTTAATTTTAGAATGAAGCTCTGCAAAAGAACTATCTCCTACGCATAATCGGAGATAGTTCTTTTTTCTTAAAAGCCTTTTTAATAAAAAATTTCGGCTTATTTTCTGTGTCATTTGAAATGAAGGAGGATGTGCCAAATAGATTATTTTTTAAATATTTAAATAATTAGACTTTCAAAGTATTGCTATTATCGTTTTCTTCCTAATATACTATATTTGGTAAATATAAAATAATATACATTAGGAGGAAAAATATTGAGCATTAAAAAACCGTTTTTGAATGTTTCTTTAGCTGCACTTCTTGTATTGTCGGCAGCACCAGGGGTTCTTGCCCACGATGCGTTGGATGGCAGTGATTTGTCGAAGGGGGAACGCAGTGTTTTCTCCAATGAAGAATTGATTAATTTAAGCGATTCAAGCATCAATGGCTCTAAAAATCTTTCGTTCCTGAAAGAAGGAGCGGCCGCTCAACTCAAGGAACTTAACGGCGTGCAGAATAATACAGCTGATGTCTATGCCCATAAAGGCTATGCCTATCTCGGAACTCATACGGCCAATGGTGGAAACGGCGGCGTCCGGGTATTCGATTTAAAAGATCCTTCCAATCCAAAAGAAGTGGCTGTGTTCGGCCATGATGATGTGCCAGGCTCTTGGCAGGAAAAAGTCATCGTCAAGAGCATCGATACCCCACATTTCAAAGGGGATTTGGCAGTAGTCAGCGTGCAGCAGCTCAATCGGAATAATCCTGAAACGTCAGGCGGATTCTTGCTGTACGACGTAACCGATCCTGCCAACCCGGAAAAACTCGGCTATTGGGAAACGTATGCATCCACTCGCGGCACCCATGAACTTTACCTGACAATGCAAGGTGATCGTGCATTGGTATTTGCGTCGAATCCATATGCAGATTTCTATAGTGGCGGAGAACAAAAAGATTTCCAGATTGTCGACGTTTCGAATCCGGCAGAGCCGGAAACATTGTGGCAGTTTGATCCGCGTTCATTGCCGGAAGTGCCGGATTCGTTCAACGGCTATAATTGGAACGCTCCGGACGGCAAATCAAGAGCCGTCTTCAACCACAGTGTCATCACGGACCATAACGCGCAATTCGCTTATGTTTCCATGTGGGACCTGGGAACGGTCATCTTTGACATCAAAGATCCCGAAAACCCGGTATTTGTCGGACGCACGGATTTCTCTTCTGAACAGCAAGGGGCGGCACATTCTGCAGCACTGGCTAAAGGCGGCAATGTGCTGATCGAAACGCGTGAAGTGTCCAGTCCGGTACGGCCAGGATATGAAAAATCGTACGGCTATACGCGCATCTTCGATATTAAAGACAAATCGAATCCAAAGCTTTTAAGCGAGTTTAAAACGGACTTGACCGAGAAAGTCGAAGACGGGCCGACATTCGCCAATACCGTCCACGATCCGAAAGTCCATGGCAACACATTATACTTGAGCCATTATGCCGGCGGCGTCTATGCAGTCGACATTACGGACCCGAGCAAGCCTGAACAGATCGGGCAATACACGCCGGACCAAGCCGATGTATGGGGTGTATTCGTAGACCGCAATTACGTACTGGCATCGGATATGGGCCAGGGCTTGAAAGTCTTGCTGAAAAACAATGCTCCTCAAAAAGAGCAGGAAACAAAATAAGATTCCATAAAATAAAAAGGCCTCCGCAGATGCGGAGACCTTTTTTTCTATTCATCGAGCTACGAATTGTACGACAGCCGCAGTGATAAAGATAAGTGCAAAGAAACCGAATGAAACAACAAACCCCATTCCAGCGTCTATTGCGTCGTTGCGCTTCGACTGTACATTCTGTTCAAATTCATTCATTGCTACCCCTCCTAATTCCCTCTAATTATAAGTGAAGCGTGTGGAAAAATCTAGATTGAAGTTAAACTAATTAGCGTAAAAAAGGAGCCGACACAAAAATGTCAAATTACCATGCAAGCCGAAAATCCTTTATAGTAGAAGGAGGGGGTGCAATCCATGATCACTTCAGTATGGAAAGCCATCCGCAGCGGACAGATCGATCCTGTTTATGTCATTGCGGGGACAGAAAGTTATTTCATTGAAAAAACCTTGAATTTATTGAAAGAAAAATTGACCGACGGCGAACCGGAGTTCATCAATTTCGACTTGGATGAAGTGCCGGTCGACCATGTCATAGATGAAGCGGACACGATTCCGTTCTTCAGCGACCGGAAATTGATCATCGCGCGCAACGCATCGTTTTTGCGGGCAGCTGAACGCGGCAAAGAAAAAATCGACCATAACTTGAAGATGTTGGAGACGTGGCTTGAAAATCCGCCATCCAGCTCCGTGACGATTTTTGTTGCGCCTTATGAGAAATTGGATGAACGCAAAAAAGTCACCAAGCTCATGAAGCAGCATGCGGTGATGATCGAAGCGAAACCGCTTCAGGCGAACGATCTTGAAGTGTGGGTTGAGCACGAAGCCAAAAGCTACGGCAAAGCGATTTCGAAACGTTCGGCGCAGCGGCTCATCGAAATGGCGGGCACGAATTTGACGCTGCTGTCGTCGGAGATTGAAAAGATGGCATTGTATCTCGGGTCAGAAGAAGAAATCGCGATCGAACTGATCGAACGGATGACTGCCCGGACGCTGGAACAGGACGCTTTCAAAATGCTGCAAGCCTATTTGGATGGCAATATCTCTGAAGCGCTAAGCGTCTACTACGATTTGATCCGGCAGAAAGAAGAGCCGGTTGCGCTGACGGCTTTGCTGGCGTCGCAGATCCGCTTCATGGTCCACGTGTTTTACCTGCAGAAAAAAGGCTACCATGCCCAGCAGATTTCCAAGCAGCTGAAAGCCCATCCTTATCGGGTCAAGCTCTTGGTTGAAAAGCGCCAGCAGATTCCGGAGCAGCGCTTGCTGGAAGTGCTCAACGATTTGGCAGACATCGATTTGCAGCTGAAGACGCAAAGCGGCAACCGCGAACGCATTCTGGAATTTTTCCTGATGAAGCGCAAACAGCCGCGCAGCAAAGCCCAGCTTTCATAAAAAGACAAAGTAAAAAGACCGATTCCCAAGGGAACCGGTCTTTCGTCTTTTACGCTTGTTTCATCAAGCGAGATTTTCTACGAGCTGCAGTGTTTTTGTGGATAAGACCTTTAGAAGCTGCTTTTTCCACCTGTTTGATAGCCGCTTTGATAGAGTCGCTAGCGTTATCATCCTTGTTAAGAAGAGCTTGCTCAGCTTTTTTAACAGTAGAACGCATAGTTGATCTCTGGTGAGCATTTTGAGCGTTTTTCGTTTCATTCGTGCGAACACGTTTGATAGCAGATTTAATGTTTGGCATGTATTTCACCTCCTAGACAAATAGGAACAGAGACGCGAAGGCCTCTTGTCTTTTATGTCTCTATACAACATGAATTATTTTATCAAATCGCGGAACGGATTGCAATAGATACGTGCAAAGAAGTTTGCCTTGACACTAAAATGATTTCAACAGGCTTTCATTGCTCAATAGTTGCTCTACTGCTATAATTCAAAGTAGTTTATATAGGAGTGAAGAGAATGAATCATGAGGAACGAGTAGCACGCCAAAGCAAAATCCGTAACTTCTCCATTATCGCACACATCGACCATGGAAAGTCTACATTAGCAGACCGCATATTGGAAAAAACGGAAGCTCTGACTTCCCGTGAGATGAAAGCGCAATCCCTGGACTCCATGGATTTGGAGCGCGAACGCGGCATTACGATCAAACTGAATGCTGTACAGTTGCATTATAAAGCGAAAGACGGAGAAACATACATCATGCACTTGATCGACACTCCGGGACATGTCGATTTCACATACGAAGTTTCACGGAGCCTCGCAGCTTGTGAAGGAGCAGTTCTTGTCGTTGATGCGGCGCAAGGCATCGAAGCCCAAACGCTGGCCAACGTCTATTTGGCGCTGGACAACGAGCTCGAAATCCTGCCAGTCATCAATAAAATCGATTTGCCGGCCGCTGATCCTGAGCGCGTCCGCCAAGAAATCGAAGAAGTGATCGGGCTTGATGCTTCAGAAGCGGTTCTCGCATCAGCAAAAGCAGGCATCGGCATTGAAGATATTCTGGAACAGATTGTGGAAAAAGTTCCGGCTCCGACCGGCGACCCTAGCGCACCGCTAAAAGCGTTGATTTTTGATTCGCTTTACGATCCTTACCGCGGCGTCATCGCGTATATCCGTATTGTTGAAGGTACAGTCAAACCGGGAGACCGCATCAAAATGATGGCTTCAGGCAAAGAGTTCGATGTCATCGAAACAGGCGTCTTTACACCGCACGCCTTATTATTGGAAGAATTGACAGTTGGCGATGTCGGGTTTATCTCAGCCGGCATCAAAAATGTCGGCGATTCGACAGTCGGCGACACCATCACACTGGCGAAAAACCCGGCGACCGATGCGCTGCCTGGCTACCGCCGCTTGAACCCGATGGTGTATTGCGGATTGTATCCAATCGATACATCCAAATACAACGATTTGCGCGATGCACTAGAAAAACTGGAATTGAACGATGCTGCGCTGCAATTCGAGCCGGAATCTTCCCAAGCGCTTGGCTTCGGCTACCGCTGTGGATTCCTGGGGCTATTGCACATGGAAATCATCCAAGAGCGCATCGAGCGCGAATTCAATATCGATTTGATCACCACTGCACCGAGTGTTATCTATGACGTCCACATGACGGACGGGGAAATCTTGAAAATAGACAACCCTGCCATGATGCCGGATGCACAGAAAATCGCAGTGGTTGAAGAGCCATACGTAAAAGCGACGGTCATGGTGCCGAATGATTACGTCGGTGCCGTTATGGAAATCTGCCAGAAAAAACGCGGCAACTTCCTGACAATGGACTATATCGACGCAACACGCGTCAGCATCGTCTACGAATTGCCGCTTGCCGAAATCGTCTATGATTTCTTCGATCAATTGAAGTCCGGTACAAAAGGCTATGCGTCATTCGATTACGAGCTCATTGGCTATAAAGAGTCGAAATTGGTGAAAATGGACATCCTGTTGAACGCTGAACAAGTCGATGCACTCAGCTTTATCGTCCACCGCGACTTCGCATACGAACGCGGCAAAGTCATTGTCGACAAACTAAAAACATTGATTCCTCGCCAGCAATTCGAAGTGCCGATCCAAGCAGCGATCGGCCAGAAAATCGTTGCCCGCCAAACCATCAGCGCCATGCGCAAAAACGTACTCGCTAAATGCTACGGCGGCGATATCTCTCGTAAACGCAAACTTCTTGATAAGCAAAAAGAAGGTAAAAAGCGCATGAAACAAGTTGGTTCAGTAGAAGTACCACAAGAAGCATTCATGGCCATCCTGAAAATGGACGACCAATCAAAATAAATCGCGAGAAGGAGGCCGATTTTGTGCCTCCTTTTGCTATTGTGTTTAAACTAGAGAAGAATGGAATAATATAACGCTTCGGCGGCTTTGGGCAGAGCAAAGATTATTGCTCCTGCGCAAGCTCGTCGCAAAGGAGTTGCCGAAAGTGCCCGGCACCACCTTGGCTCTTGCTATGAGCCGGGAAAAACACCCGTCTCATAGCTTC
>NZ_JASDCW010000030.1:0-38910 GCF_030407685.1 Planococcus sp. APC 3906
CGAGCTATGTTCTTATTGACTATTTCAGTATATAGTAGGAATAACGACTGCAAAAACTTGTACAAAGAAAGACGGGGAAAAAATGAACATGATTGCTATGCCAACAATTCAAGAAACTATTTCCAAGATTTTCATGAATGAAAGTGAGACTATTGGACAGTATGAAGGTATGGATAAGTTTTTTGAAATAGAGACACAATTAATTTATGAAATTCACCATCTCGAAAAAGAGCGTGCAAAAGAAACCTTGAGGTCGCTTATTGATCTGATTGCTTTGCGCTCAGGGAAAGAAACGATTCGCCAAGTGCGGAATTACTATATAGTACTTTCGTCTGTAATGGCTCGCAAACTGTATGAAATGCGCGTACCTCCCAAAAAAGCTTTCGCTTTTAACGTGGCTTGCGTCGAGCTGGTGGAAAAGCATATGAATGATTCGGAGTTTTTGTATGTAGCAGATGAACTGATCGAGTTTTTTACTTCGGTTATTTCAGAACGCAAACAGCCTTCGTTCGGCCACCAGACGGTCAATAAAGTCGTGATGTTCATCAATGACGAAGTTGAACGGGATTTGTCGGTCGAAGACATCGCCAAGCATTTCAATATTTCAACCAGCCATCTGTCACGCATCTTCCGTGAACACGCAGGCATAACGCTCGTCGAGTACTTGAATGTCCGCCGCGTTGAAGAATCTCAGTATTACCTGCGCCATTCAGACAAAGGTATCTCTGACATCTCGAAGCAATTCCATTTTTGCAATCAAAGCTATTTCACCCGCATCTTTAAGAAATATACGACCGTCACGCCTAAGCAATTCCGTGACAGCCAGCATATTCCATACTTCCGCTATAACTTGCCGAACGCGAAATAAGGAGAATCAATTCTCCTTTTTTTTCTTGCCTCCAACCGTTGGTGTGACAGCTTGTACAGCCTTAATATTGTCACAGGGCGCAAGAAAGTGGCTGCTTTTTGACCCATCGATTGAATTTTTTCCGGCATATAGGTATACTTCTTTATAGTTGAAAAAGGTGAAGGTGACTAAATTGAAAAAGAAAATTACATTGCTGTCGTTATTGGCGGTATCCGTATTACTATTGAGCGGCTGTTCTGCAGTCGAGAACAAAGAAGGATTTTTCTATACGCTTTTCGTAGCTCCATTTGATTTTTCCTTGGATTACCTAGGGAATTTGTTCAATGGCAGCTATGGGTTGGCGATTGTCGCCATTACAGTCATCATCCGTTTGGTCTTGATGCCATTCATGCTGCGCACATACAAGCGCCAACAAGGCATGAAAGTCAAAATGGACAAGCTGCGCCCGGAAATGGAAGATATCCAAAAGCGGTTGAAAGAAACGAAAGATAAAGAAGAGCAGATGAAGATTCAGCAGGAAATGATGGGGCTTTATAAAAAGCATGACGTCAATCCGTTGAATATGGGCTGTCTGCCGGTCGTCATCCAGATGCCGATCGTTATGGGCCTTTACTTTGCAATCCTGTATTCGCCGGATGTGAAATCACATGAATTCCTTTGGTTTAACTTGGGGAGCCCGGATATCGCTATGACGTTGATAGCCGGAGCGGTCTATTTCTTCCAAGCGAAAGTTTCCATGTGGACAATGCCGGAACAGCAACAGAAGCAGATGAAGTTTTTCGTCTACTTATCACCGATCATGATCATGTTCGTTTCGTTTACATCGATGGCTGCATTGCCTGTTTACTGGGCAGTCGGAGGTATCCTGTTGATCGTACAAACATTCATCGGCCGGAAGTTCTATTCGGATCATCCAGAAATAGCGCTGGAATCTGTTGAAGAGAAAAAATAATAGAAGGAGCCGGCAAATTTTGCCGGCTTTCTTTTTTGGAGTTGAACCTATTGAATAGCAAGATTTTGCAGGGGCTATTGATTGCAGCATTGAGCATTGCCTCGCTCGTTTTTGTCGTAATGAGGAAATTGGATTTTGCTGTGTTGTTCATGACAGTGCTGTTCGTGTTGACGAACAGTTTCCGCTATCGGCAGATGAAAGCGAAGGGGATGGACCGTGAAGCGAAATGGATGCTCGGCATGTCCGTTATATTTGTAGTCCTGTTCTTCGTCGTTCTCGCGACCATTATTTTATAGTTTCCATAAAAACAGCACAGCCAAATGGCTGTGCTGTTTTCAGCTTGTTGAGAAAGGTAAATCCTTTTTCTGATGGAGCTGATATTCCGCAAAACAGCTACGCTTGCCGCGGGCGAGCGCCAAGCCTCCTCAGTCGCTTCGCTCCCTGCGGGGTCTCGGCTGTCTCGCTATCCCGCAGGCGTCTCCGCTGTTTTGCTCCATATCTGGAGAACGTGAAAGAAACTGCAGAAAGTATGTCTTTCATGTGCTTCAGTAAAAGAAATAACTCGTTATTCAGAAATATCTTTGAATGAAGCGGAAGGCGGCGACTCCAGCGGGCAAAGCCTGAGCTGAAGACCCCGCAGGAGCGCTAGCGACGAGGAGGCTGAAGCCAGGCCCGCGGAAAGCGTCCGCCTGAAGCGAAATGCATAACAAATATCCAAGTTTCTCGAAGGCCTAAAAACAGCACAGCCAAATGGCTGTGCTGTTTTTGAAATGCGGCTGCAAGAGATTAGACGGCAGCGGTATTTTTATGGGTGTATCTTTCTTTTTTGCGTTCTTCAAGCAAAACATCCAATTGGTGCATGAGATTCAAGATGTCTTTTTCGGAAATTCTTTTCAAAATACCCAGCTCCTTCAAGAGGTTTATACGCATTTATTCGTAAAAGCCTCCAAGGGTATGGGGGTAGCGGCTATTAATAATGGAATTTCTTTTTTGTCAGCAGGACGGCAATGATGGCCGGTGCTGAAAAACTCACCATGCCAAGGAACGCCAATCCAGGAGAGATTTCGTACAGGAAGCCGCCGATGATGGTCAGCAGCGCTACGCTCAAGCTCATCGCGACCGCAGCGTACATGCCTTGTGCTGCTGGAATATGGACGGGCTGCAGGTTTTTAAAGATGTAGCGGATGAAAGCGAAATGCGCGACGCCGAATGACATGGCGTGGAAAACCTGGGAAAGAACGAAAACCCAAACTGACGGAAACAGGAAGATTAAAACCCAGCGCACTGTCGATCCGATGGCAGCCAAGAGGAACATGGAAGAAACGCTCCAATTGCGGAACAATGTATCGGCTTTATTGAAAAAGATAATTTCAAAAATGATGGCGACGTTCAGCACGATGCCGATGTAAAAACTATTGACGCCGAGATCCTGCAAATAGATGAAGCCGTAATTATAATAGGCCGCATGGGCGCCCTGCAGCAAAGTTGAAATGCCGAGTATCGTCAAGAATGCTTTGGATTGAAGTAATTCCTTAACGGCTCCCTTGCTTGCGGCATGCTTAGGTTTGGGCTTGATCTGCAGGGGAACCGGTGAAGCGGCGGATTGCGTAATGGCCATGAAGGCTAGGCCGGAAAGCATCACCCAGAGAATAGCGCTTTCCTGCCACACGGCTGTCAAAGCGCCGACAATGAGCAAGGCAATCGTGTAGCCGAGCGAACCGAAAGAACGGCTTTTGCCGTAGTGGATGCGGTCGGTCTGCATCAGGACGGTCGCTCCGCTTTCCATTGCCGGCAGCAAGTTCGGGTACACGAAGCTGAAGGCGACCGTGATGATGAACAAAGCGGTGTATGAATTTGCCGGTATGTACAATGCCATGAGAATTGCTGAAGCGATCGCCAGCACTTGCATAAGGCGGCCGAGCGACAGCAGCCGTGTCATAATCGGAAAGAATAAGAGCGTTGATAAAGACCGGGCGATCATGCCGGCGCCCATGATGATGCTGGCTGCCGAGACGCTCATGTCTTTTTCGTTTGTCAGCCACCCCGTCCAATAGGGCAGGAATACGCCCCACGTAAAGAAGAAGGCGAAGAAGTTTAAAGAAAGCCATTTTTGATTGTTCATATTTTACCTCGTATCTATGGGAAGTCTATGATAAAGTATAACGAATGTTCACTTGTTTGAGGAGAATTTCGGCAGCAGGGATGGTAAAATAATAAAGAAGTTGAAAGAAAGAGGGAATCCGATGAAATCCCGTTATTCACATAACCAAGATAAAAAGAATACGTATATAAAATGGGGCGCCGGCGGCTTGCTTGCATTGCTGCTGCTTGCCGGAACTTGGCTGTACGCCAATGGATGGGACGTCGAACGGAGCTTTGCGGCGTTGAAAGGGCAGCAAGCCGAAGAAACGGAAGCCCCTGACGAAGAGGCGGACGTGCAAGAACCCGCTGCTGAAAAACCGGAAAAGCCTGTTGTTGAAAAACCTCAAGAGCAAGAGCCGCCGGTTGAAGAAGAACCACCGGCTGAAGAGCCTAAGGCAGAGGAACCTGCGGCGGAAACACCTGCGGCGGAAGAGCCTAAAGCGCAAGAGCCGCCCGCAGCAGAAGAACCGAAGGAAGAGCCGGCAGAGCAACAGCCAGCTGATGCCACGACTTACCAGGACGGGATTAAGCTCCCGGCAAAACCGACTTACATCAATAATATATTGCTGGCCAATAAACAGCACCCGCTGCCTCAGAATTACGCGCCTGGTGAAAGCAAGGAAGCCCGCGCTGCTTTTGAAGCGATGAAAAAAGATGCGCAGGCTGCTGGCATCAATTTAAACGCATTCAGTACTTACCGTGAATTCGCACGCCAGAAACAGCTTTATGAAGGATATGCTGCGAAAGATGGAGCGAAAGCGGCAGACCGCTACAGTGCACGCCCTGGATTTTCAGAGCATCAAACCGGCCTTGCGTTCGATATCGGGGAAGCCGGCCAGGAACAGCATTGGGCTTCTGCATCGTTCGGCGCGACAAAAGGCGGAAAATGGGTGAAAGCAAACGCCCATAAATATGGCTTCATCCTCCGCTATCCGGAAGGTGCGGAAAAAATTACCGGCTATATGCATGAGTCTTGGCATTTCCGTTATGTGGGCAATGCAGCGGCCAAAGAAATTTTCGCAAAAGGCATCACATTGGAAGAATATTTGGGTGTTCATTAACAACAATGAAAGACGCTTTCGGAGGGATATCCGAAAGCGTCTTTTTTGCTGTCATAAAATCGGTGCCAGCAAGCGGGCAATCGATTCTTTGGTTTTGATCATGCGAGCCCGCTCCAAGTAATGTTCGTAGGTCAGTTCAGTGGAAAGCTCCATATCCTGATGGAATAGGGCTGTAAGCTCGCGTGCAACCTTCTCGTCGTAGATGAAGGCGTTGACTTCAAAATTGAGCTTAAAGCTGCGGACGTCGATATTTGCAGTGCCGACGGTTGAAGCTTTGTCATCGATGACAATCATCTTCGTATGCAAAAAGCCGTTGTCGTAAACAAAGACGCGTGCACCGGCTTTCAGCAATTGGCCTGCATAGGAATAAGTCGCCCAGTAGACAAACGGGTGGTCGGGTTTGTTTGGAATCATGATGCGCACATCGATGCCGGACAATGTTGCGATCCGGATGGCGTCATAGAAGCTCGTATCCGGTATGAAATAAGGTGTCTGGATATAAATGCATTCTTTCGCGGAATTGATGAGCTTCAGGTAACCGTCCTTAATCTGCTCCCATTCTTCATCGGGGCCGCTGGAAACGATCTGCATCGTCGTCGTGCCTTTGGCTGGGATGGCAGGGAAGTACACTTCGTCGTATTCGATATCATGCCTAGTGGATGCTTGGTTCCAATCCAGGATGAAACGGGTCTGGAGCGGGTGCAGCGCGCTGCCTTCGATGCGCAGATGGGTATCCCGCCAATAACCGAATCGTCTGTGGAGCCCTAAATACTCATCGCCGACGTTAAAGCCGCCGATATAGCCGACGCGGCCATCGATTACGACGATTTTACGGTGATTGCGGTAATTCAGCCGCGGGTTGATGATCGGCCATTTGGAAGGAAAGAACGTTTCGACTTCGCCTCCTGCTTTTACAAAATCCTTGAAATGGCGTTTGCTAAGATTGCGTGAGCCCATGTCGTCATAAAGCAGGCGGACTTTGACGCCTTCTTTCACTTTTGCGGTCAGCGTATTCATGACGCGCGTCCCCAATTCATCTAAGCGGAAAATGTAATATTGGATGTGAATATGGTCTTTGGCGCTTTCGATATCCTTGATCAACGCATTGAATTTTTCACGGCCATCATTGAAAATGCGCACGTCATTGTCTTGCGTCAAAACGGCGCCGTTATTCCGTAAATGCAGATAAACCATGTCCTTGTAATCGTGGACAGCAGGGTCTTTAAAAACGAACGTTTCATCGTGCAGCGCATCCATTTGATGGCTGATCAATGACTCGATTCCGACGCGTGAACGGCCTTCCCATTTGAAAAGGGTCTTTTTACGTAGTTTTCTGCCCAGCAGAAGGTAGATGAAAAATCCGAAAATGGGAATGAAAAACAAGACCAGAATCCAGGCCCACGTCGATGTGGCATCGCGCCGTTCTAGAAAAACAAGGGCAGCAGCCAGAAAGACGTTAATGATGAAAATTGCTGCAGTCAAAATACCGATGATGGATACTGTCATGATTTCCCTCCGATAACCGTAAATTGTCTCTATATAACTTAGTATAGACTATTCGTATGAATTGATAAAAAAATTTATGATATTATGTAAGTTGTTTTTCCTATTTTTAAATAAAATAAACGCTGGTCGTTTCGCAGAAGGAATTGCATATAAAAAACGCATTCAAAAAAGATTGAATGCGTTTGTGGTGTTAGTTTATTTGCTCTTCTTGTTTCAACTGATCGACAATGTTTTCGACTTCTTGGCGCGACATTTTTTCTTTGCCAGACTTCAATGCTTTTAATGTGCTGTGGGCCAATGCCAGCGGAACCTTGCAGAACATCAGGATGCGCTTGTTTTTGATCGGTTTGACGTAAAGGTCCGCCTGTGCCAAGTTCTCGTTGGCATAATGGTACATATCATCACGCGTCCAGCCTTTAGGGACGAACGATACGCCGCGCTCCAAATCTTCATCGAAATTGCGGAGCATGTTGACAGCCTGCAAACCGCGGCCGAATCCGATGGCGAGTTCCGGGTCAGTGTCGGTATTATCGTACCACTTCCATAAATCGGAAAGCATTGTTCCGACGAGGCCGGCTACATAATATGTGTAATCATCCAAATCCTCTTTTGTTTCGATAACCCATTTCTTTTCAACCCATTTTGCCATACCTGCAGACATCACCGCTGTTGAATCCTTAACTTTTTCGACGATTTCCGGCGGACAAACACTGATCCAGTCAGCAAGCCTTTGGGAAACCGGCGGCAAAAGGTGAAGGTAAGGGGAGATTAAAGCTTGATAGGCATCCCTGTCGAACGTGGTTTTAAGCATCTTGCTGATTTCAAGAAGCAATTTTTGCTTTGCCCCGTCCTCGAGTTCGGGATGGTCTTCAATTTCATCGATTGCCCGCATACATAAGTACGCCGAAGCGACCGCTTTTTTTAAAGTGGGTTCTAAAAAATTGATTGGGATGAAAAAAGTCCGGCTCGTTTCTTTCAGCATGACCATGGACTCTTTTTGTAAATTCGCGGTTTTACTCATCTCAATTTCCTCCTGTTCATGGCAGAATCAAGGCGTGATATGTAAGGGATTCCGAAAGATTAACCGGTAAAACACGAAACTGCCTTTCTACTAAATATAAACGAATTATATAAAAAAACAAATAAATACTCGAAAAGGCGAAAATGGCGTGGATAAAAATAACCTTCCGAAGCCAGTTCCGGCCAAGGAAGGTTATTCGCCATGAAAATGCATCCAAGCTTCATGGATGCCGCCCGCACAATGCCGGGTGGCGCGAAAAATCTGGGGATGTTCCGGACTTTCAAGAAGTTCCGGCTGTGCATTGCCGACAATGACAGAAGGGAAGCCGAGTGTCAGCATCTCCAAATCATTGCCTGAATCACCGGCTACCAAAAGCTTGGCGTCTTCAATGCGGTATTTCTTTAATATGAATTGGAGCGCTTGCCCCTTGCCGCTCTTAGGTGGCAATACATCGACATCGCGGCCGCCGCTGAAAATCAGCTTGTGCGGAACGCTGGAACTTTGCAGTTTGTTTTTTAATTCTTCGACCGGCTGAGGGTCCTCGACAAAATACGAGCGCCGGTTTTCAAGCGGCAGCGGTTGTTTTGTCAGGCCGTGTATCGAGTCGGCGATTTCTTCTATTTTTTCAGGCATCCAATTATCGTGCATCAGATCTGCCCATTCGAGGTCTTTTGTAAAGCTGTTCCCGCTGAAGATACTGGTTCCGACATCGGTCACCAAAAGGTCGGGAATTGGCAAATTTTCCTGCCGGATCAGTGACAGCGCGGAATCGTAATAGCGCCCTGTAATATAAATCAATGTTACATCGTACGTTTGCTGCTGATAGAAATCCAACAGCTGCTGAAGCCCCTGTGGGTCACCAACTAATGTCCCGTCCAGGTCTGTCGCTAATATATGCTTTTTTGCGGTCACTGATGATCACCTCATACATGGAATTGACGCGATCGGAAATGGAATCCCAATCGAAATCTTTTTTCGCGATGCGTACCGCTTGGCGGCTTAAGCGTTCTGTCAAAAGAATATTGATGGACAGCACTTCCATAGCGATGGCCAAGTCGATTTCGTTTTTGGTCTCGACGAGCAGTCCGGTGATGCCGTCCTGTACGACGTTTTTCAATCCGCCTACATCAGAGGCGATGACCGGGCTTCCGCATGCCTGCGCTTCCGCAGCGACCATACCGAACGATTCATAATAACTCGGGACGATGGTAGCTGTGGCGATATTGAACAGCATTGCTAGTTCGTCTTGTGATTGAGGCCCAAGGAACTCGACGTATTCTTCGATTCCTGCCAATGAATTGCGCAAGTCATCGTCCAACGGCAACTTAGTCACTGGGTCAATGGCATCTTCCTCACCGCCGGCAATAAGCAGGCGCGGAGTGGACTCCGATTCGGTCTTTTTCACAAGCAGCTGGAAAGCTTTCAATAATGTGAAAATGCCTTTTGTTTCTTCCAAACGTCCGGCGAAGACAAAGAGGGGCGTCTCATAGCCGGCGCTCTTTCTGAGATGTGTACGGATTCCACGCACTTTAAATGCTTGGTCAACCCCGATGGGGATAACTTTGATGGGAGAATGGGAGACGATTTTATCTTGGATAAGTTGTTTTTCGTTATTCGTCGTTGCAATAACTTGATCTGCAGCTTTCAAGATCGCCCGTTCAGCTTTGATGCGGCGAGCGTCTTTGATGCCTGTCGCTTTCGCTTTTGCCCAGCCTAGGGAATGTGATGTATGGACGAACGGCAGGTTGAATTCTTCTTTGAGTTTTTTGCCGATCAATCCCGACAGCCAGTAATGGGTGTGGATCATATCATAACTTTCAAGTGCTAATATATTTTTCATATCTTTATAAAAGTCAGGGAGCATCGTATACATTTCGTATTTTGAAACAAAGCCTTTGTGGCCAGCTTCTACACGGATGACCCGGCATGCTGTGCCGAATTTTTCAATTTGAGGGGCTGCTGCGTCGCACCAATGAGTTACAACATCTACTTGCCAGCCTTTCTCGTCAAGTGCCAATGCCAATTGTTTAACGTAATTGTTTTGGCCGCCAGCTTGTTTGCCGCCAAGTTTGGCAAGTGGATCGCCATGGTCGGAAATAAATAGCGCCTTTCTGCTCATAGAATTCATCTCCATTCCAAAAAAACTCAGTTTCGCGTAAAAACGGAGACTGGGTTACTATTATTCCCTTTACTTCGCCACGCTAAACATATTTCCGCAAAAAGTTTTCGGAAATAATCGTTTTTTAAGAAAATGCCGGAAAATCTTTTTCGCAAAGGACTTTCCGGCAGCCTGTCATTGTGTGTTTTGATTTACATATTTGCCGTATTTGGGGACCGCTTGTTCCTGGAAATTATTTGTGAGGTCCACAAGCCCTTTTGCAAGCAAAGAGCCATGCATCGGCTTGCCGTGGCCTGTGCCTGCCGTGTGGGGACGCAAGTCGGCAAGCTTCGTTACAGACTCCCAGGCAGCGCGCCAATCAGTCGTCAAATAGACAGGGGGGCCGTGGACTTCTTTTTTCTGCGTCATCACTTTATAAAGCGAATCCTGTTTAACTGTCGTGAACGCGTCACCCGCTAACAGCACCCGTCCATTTTCCCGGAACAGCGATACATGCCCTTCAGAATGGCCCGGCGTATGAAGCCATTTCCAGCCTGGCATTTCCGGCACTGTGCCATCCGCTGGCAACTCTTTCAGATGGGCTGAAATGTCGATGGCTTTGTTCGGGAATTCCCAGGACATCTTCGCAACGATCCCTCCTTCTACAGTAGTATCCGGCTCCGGATAATCCGTAGCACCTTTTAAATAGGAGAATTCAAGCGGATGCGCATAAACGGGTACTTTGTATTTCTCCAGGATATCGATCAATCCGCCAACGTGGTCGAAATGGCCGTGGGTCAAGATGATCGCCTTCAGTTTATGGTCGGGACCGAAACGTTTTTCCGCTTCTTTCAACAGCCGCCAAGACGTGCCTGGCATGCCGGCATCCACGAGCACCCATTCATTGCTGAGGGCAGGATTGCCGATAAAGAATACGTTGGCGACTTGGATTGTGTAACAGTAGACATCAGGCGTCAATTCAACACCGGATCCGCTTTTAAATGAAGTCACCGGCAAGATTTTCTCGGTTGATGCACTTCTTTCCATTGTTTATTCCTCCTTCGGATTTTACAGGGTTTTCTATAGCTTGTTTTACCCTGAATACGTACAATCAAATCCGAAACGCTGAAAATTCAACTTGGGGCGTTTGAGTATGAAGGAGTTCTCCAGTAAACTGAAGGCAAAAGACTATAAAGGAATAGGTGTATACATGCAATCAGTCATCATTATCGGATCAGGTATTTTAGGGGCTTCCGCAGCTTATTATGCAGCGAAGTCGGGAGCGGCAGTCACGTTGATCGACCGCGGCGATGCCGGGCAGGCGACTAGCGCTGCAGCAGGCATCGTCTGCCCCTGGATTTCACAGCGCCGCAATCAGGCGTGGTACGGCCTCGCCAAAGGCGGTGCCGCGTATTATCCGGAGCTGATCGGGGAACTGGAAGAGCTCGGGGAAACGGAGACGGGCTATAAGCAGGTGGGCATCGTCAGCATTCATGAAGACAGCAAGCTCGACAAGATGGAAGCAAAAGCGTTGGAGCGTCTGGAAGATGCGCCGGAAATGGGTGAAGTGAAGAGGCTTTCGGCCGAGGAAACGCGTGAATTGTTTCCGTTTGCGACAGAACGCTATGGCTCGCTATATGTCAGCGGCGCAGCGCGCGTCGATGGCCGCTCGATCGGAGAAGCGCTGGTTCGCGCAGCGGTGAAACTCGGAGCCACAAAGATTACAGGCAATGCCTCATTGATTCTTGCCGGAGACAAGGTGGAAGGTGTAAGGACGGAAGCGGGAGCATTCTATGCGGACAGCATTGTCTCCGCGGGAGGCGCATGGGCTTCGGAATTATTCGAGCCGCTTGGCTTGGCGCTGGACGTCGTGCCGCAGAAAGCGCAGATTCTGCAGTTGCAAAGCAGCGGGCAAGACACGGGAGCGTGGCCGGTGGCGATGGTGCCGTTCGGACAATACATCGTGCCGTTCGAAGATGGCCGGATTGTGGCGGGGGCAACCCATGAAAATGGCGTAGGCTTTGATTCGAAGCTTACTGCAGGCGGCATCCACCACATTTTGGATAAAACACTCGATGCCGCTCCGGGGCTCGCAGCTTGTGAACTGGCTGGCGCAGCAACCGGGTTCCGTCCAGCAACGACGAGTGCGTTGCCATTTATCGGCCAAGTGCCGGGGCATCCGAATTTATACGCTGCGAATGGCCTTGGTGCGTCCGGGCTTACAGCAGGGCCTTTCCTGGGACGGGAATTGGCTAAACTGGCGCTTGGCATTCCGCTTGATATCGACTTGGCGCTTTACAATATTGAAGAAGTTTTTCACCGGCAATAAAACAGCACATCTAGAAAAGAGCCTTCGCGGACCGCGAAGGCTCTTTTCTATTGAACAATTTTCTTATAAACGCCAAGGATGAACGTCTTGTAAGGCAGGTCCGGCATTGGATCAATCAGTTCTTTGGCAATACTGGCGTGCTCGATGGCCAGATCGTGCTTGCCTTGCTGTTCGTAAATCAACGCCAGATAAGCGTCTTTTTCATAGTTCATCGATAAATCATAAGGGTGGTGCAGGAATTCGGATATGGTGTGGCGCATTAACCATCCGAGTGCTTCGTCAAAACGGCCCATACCGAAGAGCGCTTTTCCTTTTTCAAGATAAAACTGCGACCATTCTTCATCTTGTTCTTCGAATTGGCGTTTGTCGATAATGGCAATCGCTTTTTCATAATCTTGGACAAAGGAATTGTAATAATGTGCTTCAATCAAATCTGCCGCTTCTTCGTTATTTTTGTCTTCTGAGAACTCCGAGAACAGGCGGAGCTTGTGGATATTGAACTTCATACCTTTAATATCTGAGCTTAAAATCGCTTGAAAGCTTAATGCCCGGTAAAAATCGGCGGTACGGTAATAGATTTGGTGCTGTTTCGAATAATCGAGCGCTTCAGCCATCAAACGCAAGGCGTTTTCCCGTTCGCCGATGGCCATGTATAAAATTGCCTCCAAATAATCAAAATCGAGTTTCTTCAATGAATCAAGCACGGCATCGCGTTTTTCGAACGCTTTGCGCGAAGCTTGGAGCATATGCAATGATTCCGTGTAATCGTGTTGCTGGAATTTGGTCATGGCCCGGAACATATGGACATCAGCGCTATTGTTCATGAGATGGAGACCCTCATACATTTCTTCTGCTTGTTCCAAACTTTTTTGCCACGTGGGGACTTTTGCGTAATAAAGGCAGCGGCTGTAAATTTCAAGAAGCCTGGCAGACTCATAGCGAAAAGGCAGTTTATCCGCATAAGGCTCAATCTTCTCAATGATCGGTTGGATGTTTTTCGGGTCGTATCCTTCCTTCTTATTCAGTTTTTCCACTTCTTGCAGCAATTCACGCAATTCCGCTGTCGGAACTTGAGCAAGCAATTCATTGCGGTCGACGCCTAATTGCCCGGCGATATAAGACAAACTTTCCATTGAAGGGTTTGCTTTATTGTTTTCAATTAAACTGAGCATGCCTTTGGTCATTGCGTTGCCCGCCAATGCCTGCAGCGTCAGCCCTTTTGCTTTTCGCAAACTGCGGATGCGTTCTCCGAGAGTTTCCACTTGATCACCTCTTTTGTAATAGTTTAAATATATTAAACTTTTGCTTGTAATGCCAGTGAAAGCATGATATATTTTGTTTAATTAAATTAAACAAAAGGCAAGGAGATGAAAAAATGACTCAATCAGCAGCCATCCGCAAAGCGACTTACCACCTTTATACCTTTACGATCAGCAAGCTTATTTCAACGTTCGGCAGCAGTGTCTATACGTTCGGCATCAGTTTATACGTGTTGGCATTAACAGGGTCCGCCGCCAATTTCGCTATCAATTTGATTTTCAGCATTTTGCCAAGGACGGTATTGGCACCTTTTGCAGGCTATGCTGCCGATAAATATTCCAAGAAGACGATTGTGATTGTCTCCCAGTTGGCCAGTGCACTGGCTGTAGGGGCGCTGCTTCTTTATAGCGCGTCCGTTGGGCTGTCGCTGCCGGCAATTTACACAACAACTGCGCTGTTATCCGTCAGCTCGATGTTCGCAAGCGTGACGTTCTCCGCTTCGATTGCCAATTTGATTGATCCGGAGCGCATCCAAAAAGCCATTGGCTTCAACCAGTCAGCGCTGTCGATTGCGGCGATTGGAGGGCCTGTCGTTGGCGGCATGCTTTTCGGTTTCGTTTCGATGAACGTCTTCCTGCTTATCCAGATTGCTGGCTACTTGCTTGCGCTGCTGCTCGAAGCGACGATGGACTTTAAATTATTCAGCGCCAAAGTTGAAGCTGCGGCAGATGACAAGAAATCCATGATGCAAAGCATGAAAGAAGGCGTGGCATACTTGAAAACGAATCGTGTCATCATGGTAATCGTCAGTACGGCCATCGGATTGAATTTCTTCTTTTCCGCGCTGATGATCGGATTGCCGTTTATCGCCGTCCAGCAAATGAAAGTAGAGGCGGTGCATTTCGGGTTCATCGAGGCCATGGTCGCGGTAGGGATGCTGCTGGCTTCCATCTATTTCTCACTGCGCAAAGAAGTGAAGTACCCGCTGCTGTTTTCCAAAAGAGCTTTGTTTGCCATGTCAATCATTCTAGCGGGCCTCGCGCTGCCACTGATGCTGGATATGTCGTATAGAGCGAACGTGCTGTACTTCATCGTCCTGATGTTCGCGTTCGGCATTTCCAATGTCTTTGTCAACACACCCATCGGCGTTATGATGCAAAAAGATGTCGAAGAAGAGTACCGCGGCCGTGTCTTCGGCATTCTCGAATCAATGGCGATGGCCATGATGCCGCTCGGTTATCTCTTGTTCGGGCTTCTGTATGACAGCGTCCCGGCCGAATACGTCGTCCTTGGCAGCAGCCTTTGCCTGATCGGGCTAGTCGCCTATATGATTCGGCCGAACATCATCCGGGAAGCATATCCGGAACTCGCCGCCGTATTGCAGAAAAAGCCGGTCCATTAAAGTCAGTCCAATCCGAAAATCCCTTCCATTGCCGCTGCTGGCAGTTTGGAAGGGATTTTCGTTTTCGTATGTTTAAATTGGCAGTTACAGGGAAAAAATCCAAAGACATAAAAAATCGGAAGGGTGAATCGGACAATGGAAAAAGACAAGATCAAGAACTTACCGCCTCAGCAGCAGGAACGCCAGCCTGGATTTGAAAGCGAGATGGAGCCACGCCCGGATTTCAAAGGGAACCTGGCAGGGAAAGCGCATCGGCTGCCTGAAAAGACAGCATTGATTACCGGCGGAGACAGTGGAATCGGCCGTGCAGTTTCCGTAGCGTTCGCGAAAGAAGGGGCGGACGTTGCGATTATGTATCTCGATGAACACGAAGATGCGGAGGAGACGAAAAAGCTGGTCGAACAAGAAGGGCGGCGCTGCATCCTCATCGCTGGCGACATCGGCGATGAAGCATTCTGCCAGGAAGCTGTCGGCAAAGTGATGGACGAATTCGGGAAATTGGATATCCTTGTCAACAATGCTGCGGAGCAGCATGTACAGGATTCTTTGAAAGACATTTCGGCCGAGCAGCTGGAGCGGACATTCCGGACGAACGTTTTCGGGATGTTCCATTTGACGAAAGCCGCGCTCGAGCATTTAAAGCCGGGAAGCTCAATCATCAATACCACGTCAATTACAGCGTTCCAGGGCATGCCGGAACTGATTGACTACTCTTCCACAAAAGGGGCGATCCTGTCATTCACGCGTGCATTATCAGGATCCCTTGCGAAAGAGGGCATCCGGGTAAATGGCGTCGCGCCGGGGCCGATCTGGACCCCGCTGATTCCAGCTTCGTTTGCTGCGGAAGAGGTTGAGAAATTCGGCCAAAGCACACCGCTTGGCCGTCCGGGACAGCCGGATGAACTCGCGCCGGGATACGTGTATTTAGCATCGGACGATTCGTCTTATGTAACCGGGCAAGTGTTGCACATCAATGGCGGAACGCCGTATTAACAGCATCGTGAAAAACTGAATCCACATAAAAAGAGGAACGGAAAAATCGATGATTTTTCCGTCCCTCTTTATTTATGTCGAATTTAGCCGTTTTCCACGGTCCGTAAAGAATTGGCGGATTTTCTGAAGAGCACAACCAGGATGATGGCAAGCAACGCCAGCGATCCGGATAAATAATAAACAGCGCCGGACTGTATCGTCAGCATCCACGTGAAGAACAAGGGCCCGATGATGCGCCCCATATTATCCATCGAATACGCAACCCCTGCCGCAGTGCCGTATTTGCCGCCTGATTCCTTGGAAGTCAGCGATACGATCGCTGTCCGGGCTAAGGCATTGCCGGCAGTGAAAATGCTCAACGCGATTCCGGCGAATACCAGGCTCGTCGTGAACGGCAAAAGGAAAAGGCCGGCAGCCGTTACAATCTGGGCCCCGATGATCCACTGCGTTTCTTTGCCGTCTTTAATACGGCGCACAACGCCTCCTTGGATGGCGGCGTCCACCAAGCCGCTGGCGATGAACAAATAGCCGAGCTGCAGCGGTGTGATCTGGATTTGGTCGATTTGGAACAGCTGGAACGTCGACTCGAGGCCTGCCAGCAAAAAAGTCACTAAGAACGAAAACAGGAACAAATAGCGAATTCGGTATTGCCAAAGGACGCTTGCTCCTTTCGGCAGCAATTTCCGCTTGACGGCTTCGCCTTGGCGCACAGGTTCTTTTAAAACGAGCGACGCATAGGCCATCAGCAAAAGCACCAGCACAGCGGAAGCTGTAAATGGCAGCGACAAGGAAATCGAGCCGAGCAAGCCGCCGATGGCCGGACCGAAGATAAATCCGAGGCCAATGGACATGCCGAGCAGCCCCATGTATTTATTGCGGTCTTCATCGCTTGTGATATCAGCTACATAGCCGGTCACTGCCGTATAAAGCGCTCCGGAGAAAAGCCCGCCGATGATGCGTGAAAGGTACAGCAGCGCCAGGTTGTCGAGGAAGAGCGAGAACAGGAAAAAGCTCAGGCTGAAACCGGCCAGCCCGATTAAAATGAGCCGTTTGCGCCCTGTATTGTCGGATAGCCTGCCCCATAAAGGAGCGGTGAAAAAGGAGGCAAGTGCATAAATGGTGATCAAGCCGCCGACATGGATTTCGCCATATCCTTGCTGCACGATCACTTCCGGAAGGATCGGGATAATGATACCGAAACCCAAATACACAAAAAACTGGACCGACATCAACAATAAAATCGTTTTTTTCATATGTATACTTCCTGCTTTCTGAAAAGGCTGTGCCTTCATTTTACCTTTGTTTCAGGAGAACGACAAATAAAGATCGGACAGGGCGGCCCATGCAAAAAAGCGCACCGGCATAAACCGGCGCGCTTTTCATGGCTTTATTGAATTTTACGCTTTTGGTGCGCCGACATCGTAACCTGCGTCTTCGATTGCTTCAGTGATCTGGTCCACAGAAACTGCCGATTTATCGTATGCAACAGCCACTGATGCATTTTCCAAAGAAACATCCACTTTATCTACACCAGCCAAAGCGGAAACGTTTTTCTCGACACGCCCCACACAATGCTGGCAGGTCATGCCGCTTACTGGTAATGTGATTTGTTCTGTCATTATTAACTCCTCCTTGGATTTAATGCTTGAGAGAATGTGTCAAACACTCTATTTCTGTCTTCATATTAACATTTGCACGTTGAAAAATGAAACAATTAACAATTTATTCACAATGTCATCAAAATGAAAAGTTTAAAAGCTGGCAAAGATGGTATTATATACGTAGACACAGAAAAGTCAAATATTTAGCGGTTACATACGAAACTAGAAATGATGCAAAACGTCAATAACAGTATGAATAATATAAAGAGGTGATCTGGATGGCGAAAGACGTAGAAGTTCGCAAAATCGTTTCAAATTTATCGAAACTGGGAATCCACGCCAAAATCACAAAATCACGTGTGGAGTTATTGAAGGCGCTGGCTTTGCCGCAAAATCCGCAAATCCAATAATCCATTAAAAAACTCCGGCGCCGATGCGCCGGAGTTTTTTAATCTGCTTCTTTATCGTTGCCGAACATGTAGTTCCGGTGATGGAATTTCATGCTGAAGACAATGCCGAGTGCGAGCATATTCCCGATCAGCGAGCTTCCTCCGTAGCTGATGAACGGAAGCGGAATGCCGGTGATCGGCAGGAGCTGGATCGTCATGCCGATGTTCTGGAATACATGGAATGTAATCATCGCGATGATTCCAGCGCATACGTACGTACTGAAGACATCTTTCAATTGCAGCGTGATTTTTGTCAAATGGTAGATGAGCATGAAAAACAGGATGATGACAGCGCTGGCTCCTACAAAGCCGAAGTCTTCCGAAATGACCGTAAAGATGAAGTCGGTATGGTTTTCCGGCACGTAGACTTGGCGCCCTTGATAGCCTTTGCCGAACACTTCTCCGGAACCGATGGCGTTCATGGCGGCTATCAGGTTATACCCGCCTGATTCTGCATAGGCGTAAGGATCGAGCCATGTATAGATCCGTTCGAACATATAGGGTTTCAAGCCGAAATTGTCGGACAGGAAAGCCTGCATATTGACAGCCATCCACAACAGGCTGCCGCCGATTACCGCAACGCCGCCAAAGCTCGGTGCGATGATTTTCCAGGAAATGCCGGAAACGACCGTCAACGCGAGTGTAATGGCGATGAATACGAGCGACGTCCCTAAATCAGGCTGCAGCAGGATGAATCCAAGTGGAACGCTTAACATCAATGCGATTTTGCCGAGCAGCATGAAATCAGTCTGCAGCGATTTTAGGGGATGCTTCTCGTGATGGGAAGAAATCATCTTCGCCAGCGCGAGTATATAGAAGGTTTTCATGAATTCAGCCGGCTGCAGATTGAAAAAAGGCAGATGGAACCAAGCTTTTGCACCGTTTACCGATTCCGCAATCTGGCCGGGGCCATCAGGGGAAATCATCAGCACGATGAGGAGAAAAATGCCGAAGGCGTATAAATAATAAGCCATCTTTTTAAATTGCTCTGAATCAAAATACATCAGCACGCCAATCATGGTAATGGAAATTATGTAGAAAATCCCTTGGCGCGGCACAAAATTCGTCAAATATTGTCCGGATGTCTGAGCCGAAGAAATGGCGATCAAGCTGACCACAAAGAATAGGAATAAGATAAAAGCGAGCGACCAATCGATGCGATCAGCAATGCTCTTGTTTGTTTGCATCTGAGTTCACCTGTACTTTTTTAGATTGAGAGTCGGTTAATATTATAGCGCATCCACAGAAAATATGCCTATACCAAAAGTAATGACGAAAATAGAGCTATGATGTTTCATATTTTAAAAGATTGGTCGTATAATGAAAAAAGGAGATTGGAGTGGGGGACATGGTCAAAAAACCGTTGAACGCGGATTATTATATACAGCATTTATACATTTATTTGAACGAAGCTGATCGATTCGCTATTTTCAGCGGTCTTACCTTCGCGCAATTTCTGGATGCCATGAAAATGCCGAAGAACCTCTTGCTGCTGAAACACAGTTATGATGATGCCTCTTTCAATATGCATACATATTTGGAGTTTGTCGCACAGGAAGAATTTACACAGCTTCGCAAAGGCTTGGGCAATAAGAAAAGTGAGTTTTGCTGGATCGATTTCAAAAATGAAAAGCAGCTGAATTCGCTGACTCCCCAGGAACAAGCTGAACTTCTCTATATTGGCCATAAAAAAGAAGCGGTACGGCCGCCTTTTTACGCCGCTTTACAAAACGAATTCGTCTACCTGTCGAGCGAAGAAGAGCAGACGACCAAAATTTATTTCCGCTCGTTGGAGCGGCTGAACGAATTAGTAGGCAATTATTTCACTCAAGTAATCCGCAGAGAAGCGAATGGCCAAAACTTTTGGCGGCGCAAATCCAAAGACTTGATACCGGAATTGCCGCTGGAACTTTTGAATACGCTCAAAAATGATTACCGTGAAGGTGTCTTGATTTCACTTGCGGATCCGGAAAAAACGAAGAATACCATCGAACTGCACATCCGTTCGGTTGAAGAAATTTCGTTTCTTGATGAGTTTTGGTCGGATATTCAAGGGTACATCAAACAGGATGTCGACCGCAAAATCGTCTTCGACCGCAAATTGAAGCAATGGAAGTAATGCTTGGTACTAAGCATTGCTTCTTTTTTTTGCATCCGGCCGGAAAAAATTTTTCGTCTACAGCAGTTCGTGATAAACTAATCATTATGAAAAAAGAAATCCATAGGGAAAGCGCCAAGGTGCCCAACAACTGGACAATAGCGGAGGTTTACTGATGAAGAAAAAGATCGGTTTATTATATGGAGGCAAGTCGGCAGAGCATGAAGTATCGCTCTCCACTGCACGTGCGGTTACAAAAGCTTTGAATTTCGGGAAATACGAAGTATATCCGATTTATATAACGCAAGAAGGGGAATGGAGAAAAGGAGCCTTGCTCGAAGGGCCGGTTGATTCGATTGAACAACTCCAAATCGGCCAGGAGGCATCCACCCCGAATGATATATCCGGCTTCTTGCCGGCGGAAAGCGGACAAAGCCTCGATGTGATCATCCCGCTTCTGCATGGACCGAACGGAGAAGACGGCACGGTGCAGGGTTTGCTTGAAGTGATGAACTTGCCTTACGTCGGCAATGGTGTACTGGCTTCGTCTGCAGGCATGGACAAAGTGGTCATGAAGCAATTATTTGAAATTGCTGGATTGAACCAGACGCCATATGTCTATTTCATCCGCAGCGAATGGCAGCAGAACCAAGATGCATTAGTGGAGCGCATTGCCACTGAATTGCAATGGCCGGTTTTCGTTAAACCCGCAAACTTAGGGTCGAGCGTCGGCATCAGCAAAGCGGACAACAAAGAAGAATTGGCTGCAGCAGTGGAAGAGGCATTGAAATTCGACCGCAAAATCGTCGTCGAACAAGGTGTGGCGGCGCGTGAAATTGAAATCGGCGTCCTCGGAAACGACCACCCGGAATGCTCAGTTGCAGGCGAGATCAAGCCGCTAAAAGCGTTCTACGATTACCAAGCCAAGTACAAAGATGGCAATACCGCAATGATCATTCCCGCTGAACTGCCGGAAAGCGTTTATGCGGAATTGGTGGAATCTGCGAAAAAAGCATTTAAAATATTGGACTGCTCTGGACTCGTCCGTGCGGATTTCTTCGTTACCGCAGACAATGAAATTCTGATTAATGAAGTCAATACATTGCCAGGATTTACGCCATACAGCATGTTCCCGCTATTATGGGAAAATACGGGGCTTGCTTATCCGGATTTGATTGAGCGTCTGATTGATTTGGCGATTGAGCGCTATGACGATAAACAGATACTGCAAGTAAAAATAGATTGAGTGGAGACCTTATATGAAAAAGAAGATTGAGCAATTAGCCGAATGGCTGGACATAAAAACGAACTTTAAAGGCGTCGTTGTGACAGGGGTTTCAATCAATACGAGAACATTGAAACCGGGCGATCTGTTTGTGCCGTTCCGCGGAGAAAATGTCAATGGGCATCAATATGTCCGCCAGGCTTTCGAAGCGGGAGCAGCCGCGAGCCTTTGGCAGCGCGATGAGCCGAATCCGCCGAAAGACGTCCCGCTCTTGATCGTCGATGACTGCAAACTTGCGCTGCAGGAAATGGCGCGGTCTTACCGCAATGAATTGTCGACGATGGTCATCGGCATCACCGGCTCCAACGGCAAAACATCCACCAAAGACTTGGTGGCAAGCGTATTGAAACCCTATTTCAAGGTGCAGAAAACGCAAGGCAACCTGAATAATGAACTAGGCTTGCCGTTGACCATTTTGTCGCTCGATGAAGATACGAAGTTCGCTGTCCTTGAAATGGGCATGAGCGGCTTTGGGGAAATTGAATTTTTATCCCGATTGGCACGTCCGGACTACGCCATCATCACCAATATCGGCGAAGCCCATATGCAAGACCTCGGTTCGCGCGAAGGCATCGCCCAGGCCAAGTTTGAAATCACCGCTGGCATGGCGAGCCATGGCAAGCTTTTTTATGATGGTGATGAGCCCTTGCTCTTGCCGTTTGTTGAGGAGTTTCCGCAGGCGGTTTCGTTCGGCTTCGGCGAAAACAACGAATTGGCTGTCACGAACATCAAAGCGACTGAAAATGGCAGCAGCTTTTTAGTCAGCGGCATCATTGACGCAGCATTCACGATTCCAGTCCTTGGTGAACACCAGGTCAAGAACACGTTAGCGGCCATTTTGGTGGCGCTTGAAGCGGGGCTGACTGAAGAAGAAATTCGCCGGTCCTTAAAAAACGCGGCATTGACGGATATGCGCATGCAAATCATCCAAGCGGACAACGGCGCGACGTTCATCAATGACGCTTATAATGCAGCGCCTTCTTCGATGGGGGCCGCATTGAACTTCCTGCGGGAGACGACGATGAAAGAAGATAAATGGCTAGTGCTTGGCGATATGCTGGAACTTGGCGACAATGAGCAGCGATATCACGAAGACATGGCGAAATTGATCTCCGACGAGATTTCGGGTGTCTGCCTGTTTGGCCCGCGCATGAAGTGGCTGCGCGACAAACTCGCGATTTCGTTTTCGGGTGAAGTGATTTGGAGCGAAAATGATTATGCGCCGATCATCGAATTTCTGAAAGAACGCATCTCATCGGATTCCATCATCCTGGTAAAAGGCTCACGCGGCATGGCGCTTGAAAAGGTCATTGAACCGTTCACGGCAAATTGAATTGGAGGTGAACGGTTTGAAAACTGGCGTCTTGTGCATCCACGGATTTACGGGCGGCCCGTATGAAGTTCAGCCGTTCGCTGATTTTCTAAAGAAACAGACGGATTGGAACATCTCGATCCCGACGCTTCCGGGGCATGGCGATACGCTTGCGTTGAAAAATATGACAGCGGACAGCTGGCTGATGGAAGCGGAATTGGCTCTGCGCGAATTGAAGAAATCTTCCGACCGGATCATCATTGTCGGGTTTTCCATGGGTGGGTTGATTGCGATGTATTTGGCGATGCGTTATAAAATCGATCGCCTTGTGTTGTTAAGCGCAGCGGCCAAATACATTAGCCCGCTGCAATTAATAGAGGAAGTCAAAGGTGCGTTGTCAGATGCCAGAAAAAGGCGCTTGGCGGAAAATGAGTTTTACCAGCGCTATCAATACAAACTCGTCAATACACCGATGCTGTCGACTCGGGAATTTTTAAAAGTCGTCAAGCTGGTCGAACCGTATTACAAGAACATCCACATTCCTGCATGCATTGTGCAGGGGATGAAGGATGGGGTGGTGCCAGTATCGGCTGCGGACTTCATCTATGACAATATCGCTTCTGAAGATAAACAGATCATCCGGTCGGAAACCGGGAAGCATATGATCTGCTATAGCGAGGATTGCGAGGATTGGTTCATCCGGGTTTTGGTATTTATGAAGAAAGGCGAGAGTAAACTGATTATTGGAACCTTTGCGTATTGATTGCAAGTACTTATTAACCGTGTTATTCTATTGAAAGCAATGGATACATTTTTGAGACACTCTTCCCTGTGAAGAGTATTTTTTTGAGCAAAACGGTTTGTTCTACTTATAGGGCATCAAAACCCGCCGATCAGACCGCTCGGCAACGCCCGAGCTTTTTCTGTTCACACATCCCCTCTGACTTAAAACTACAGAGTATGATTTTCGACGTGAAACTTCCTCATAAAGGCTCGACTTTGTCACGATTTCATCTAAAAATGTACACCATTTGTAAATAAGATGAAGACAAAAGGAGATTAAAAAATTGGTAAAATTTTCAGAATTAAATCTTAGCGAAACAACTTTAAAGTCCGTACGACGCATGGGGTTTGAAGAAGCAACACCAATCCAAGAAGGTACAATCCGTTTAGGTATGGAAGGCAAGGACATTATCGGCCAAGCACAGACTGGTACTGGTAAAACAACTGCATTCGGTATTCCGTTGATTGAAAAAATCGACACCAAAGACGGCAATGTCCAAGGATTGATCATTGCGCCAACTCGCGAATTAGCAATCCAGGTTTCAGAAGAGTTGTACAGACTGGGCCAAGATAAAAACGTGCGCATCCTTTCAGTATACGGTGGCCAAGAAATCAGCCGCCAAATCCGTGCACTTAAAAACCGCCCACAAATCATCGTTGGTACACCAGGACGCCTTTTGGACCATATCAACCGCCGTACGCTTAAATTGGACAATGTAAACACATTGATCCTGGACGAAGCTGACGAAATGTTGAACATGGGCTTCATTGAAGACATCCAAACAATCATGTCAAGCGTGCCAGATACTCGCCAAACATTGTTGTTCTCAGCAACTATGCCGGATGCAATCCGCCGCATTGCAGAGAAATTCATGAAGACTCCAGAAATCGTTAAAATCAAATCAAAAGAAATGACTGTTGAGAACATTGAGCAGTTCTTCGTTAAATCGGTAGAACGCGAAAAATTCGATATCCTTTCACGTCTTTTGAACGTTCAGCAGCCAGAATTGGCAATCGTCTTCGGCCGCACAAAACGCCGGGTTGATGAATTGTCTCATGCTTTGAATATCCGCGGCTATGTAGCTGAAGGAATTCACGGCGATTTGAGCCAAGCGAAACGTATGTCTGTCTTGAAGCAATTCAAAGCAGGTAAAGTCGACATTCTAGTTGCAACTGACGTAGCAGCTCGCGGACTTGATATCTCAGGCGTATCACACGTATACAACTTTGATATTCCACAAGATCCTGAAAGCTATGTTCACCGCATCGGCCGTACTGGCCGTGCAGGTAAAAAAGGAGTCGCAGTCACGTTTGTAACACCACGTGAAATGGGCTACTTGGGCATCGTTGAACGTACAACGAAGAAAAAAATGGAAGCTTTGATTCCGCCGACTGCTGATGAAGCCGTACTAGGCCAAAAACGCGTTGCGATGGAACAATTGCAAGAAATGACTGAGAAAAACAACTTGGGCGACTACCGCGAACTAGCGGCAGAAATGCTTGAGAAGTTTGACGCTGTCGATTTGATTGCAGCTTCCCTTAAAACAATGACGAAAGAACCGGAAGATACGCCAGTATCAATTTCGGAAGAACGCCCATTGCCATCCCGCGGAGGCGGAGGTTATAAAGGCAAAGGCGGACGCAGCAGTGGTGGCGGAGGCTATAAAGGCAGCCGTTCAACTGGATCAGGCCGTCCATCTTCAAGCCGTTCAGGCACTGGAGCTGGTGGTTCTGGCGCAACAAGACGCCGTGAAGGCAGCACAAGCGGCGGAGGACGTCCAGGACGCACTCGCCGTCACGAATCTTAAGAAGTAAAGCGTAAGTGCTGGTTCAGCACTGGAGCTATATCATAAGAAAAGTGTAAGCTAAAATACAAGGTGGATGCGAAAACAGGAAACTGTTTTCGCATCCACCTTTTTTGCGCTTTCAAACTGATGTACAATGGACTGAAACGCATCAACACATGAATCGTATAGTAAGAGAGAGAAGCAAGAATGGGGTGCAGCAGGTGAACAATCAACCAAAAAATCAAATTTCAAGAAAAGGGCTGACGGTTTGGCGGCTCTACGGATCTATCGAAACACTCGTCATCGCTTTAGTGGCGGCAGGTGCAGGAGCGATGACTTATTTCTTTGACTGGCCAAACTGGCTATATGCTCTTTACGCGGGTATTATTGTGCTTTTCGGATTTTTGCTGATTTATCTGTTTCCGAAAATTCGCTGGGAGCGCTGGCGCTATGAGGTGCGGGAGCAAGAAATCGAATTGCAGCACGGTTTGTTTATCGTCCGCCGCACGTTGGTGCCGATGGTTCGTGTGCAGCATGTCGACACGGCACAAGGCCCTATTTTAAGAAAGTATAATTTGGCTGAAATTTCCATTTCAACTGCGGCAACTGTCCACACGATTCCTGCATTGATCACAGAAGAGGCGGATGAGTTGAGAGCGAGAATTTCGGTTTTGGCAAGGGTGGCGGAAGATGATGTCTGAAATGCGTTATAAACTTCACCCGCTGTCTGCGTTTTTAAACTTCATCAAAGCCTTGAAAGAATTGATTGTGCCTTTTATTGTCATATTCGGTGTGAATTTATTCAGAGATGGCGGCGTTTCGGGGATGTTCAATCAGGGATGGCAGGGGATGATCCCGTTTTTGGTTGGGATTGTCGTCGTGCTGTTCATGCTGGTAGCCGGCATCATCAAGTGGAAGCGTTTCGTCTATTGGTTTGAAGATGGAGAATTGCGCATCGAGTATGGTTTGTTCGTAAAGAAAAAACGCTATATCCCTTTTGATAGAATCCAAAGCTTGAATTACACCGAAGGCATTTTCCATCGGCTGTTCGGGTTGGTCAAAGTGAAGGTGGAAACAGCAGGATCCGGCAAAGTGGGGGAATCGGAAGCAGTTTTAACTGCGATTAACCGCGAAGACGCTGATCGCATTGCAAGCAAGATGGAAGAAGCAAAGAGGGGTTTTCACCACCATGCGCTAAATGATGGAGAAGTGGTAACGGCTCCAGTGGAAATACCGGAGAAACAAGAGGCTCGCGTATTTTATCGCATGACACTTAAAGAATTGATGATTTTGGCGACGACATCAAGCGGCATTGGTGTGGTGTTATCGGCTGTTGCGGTTTTCCTGTCGCAGTTTTCGGATTTGATTCCGTACGAAGCGCTTTACGAAGAAGTTATGCAGTTCTTGCGTTTCGGCTATTTGATTGCCGCGTTGGTGATTTTTGTGGTGCTGGCGATTGCCTGGGTCATTTCTGTATTCCTGACGATTTTCGCGAATTACCAGTTCACCATTCAAGCGGACGAGGACAATATCTACATCACGCGCGGTTTGCTGGAGAAAAAGAAAATTTCCGTGCCGTTCAAGCGGGTGCAGGGAATCAAAATTTCCCAGAATCCTTTGCGTGAATGGTTCGGCTATGCAACGGTGACCGTTGAAAGTGCAGGTGGGTCACTGGGGGATAAAGAAGAGAAAATCCGCCTGTTTCCGCTCGCGAAAAAGTCGGTGATGCTGCCGGTGCTGTCGGAATTGTTCCCGGAAACGGAATGGGAGCCAAAGCTTACCGGTGCACCAAAGCGCAGCGTCCGCTTTTTCTATCGGCTCGATTTCTTTTGGATGGCGCCGTTCATTGCGGCTATAAGTTATTTCTTTTATCCGTACGGGCTTGTGAGCCTGTTGCTGGTGCCGGTCGTTATGCTGCTTGGCATATGGCAGCACCGGACGGTTGGCTATGCATTGGCCGGACGGCAGTTAACGATGCAATTCCGCGGTTTCAGCAAACATTCCTTCTATTTAATGAAGCGGCGTGTACAGGCAATCGATATTACGCAAAGCTATTTCCAGCGGCGCAAGCAACTGGCTTCAATTGAGGCGACGATCAAATCCGGAATGATGGGCGCTTCTGCGCGCATCAATCATATGGATACAGGCGATGCAGAACGCATCATGGCCTGGTACGAGCCATCAAGCCGGCCGCTGCCTGAAGATGAAAAAAGTCAGCCGGAATATTTCTCCGGCTGACTTTTATTTTTTCGTTTTCCAGCTGACAATCCTTTTCGGATGGAAATAGCTTAATCCGACCAGGAAACCGGTAATCATTCCTGCGATGTGCGCAGTAGCATTGATGCCCGGCGTCAGGAATGTCATTACTATACTTATCACAATGATTGGCAGTATAATTTGTCTCAATTGAGGCAATGCGCGTCGTCCGTAATACAGCAATGCAGCGAAAGCCCCGAGAATTCCGAAAATCGCACCGCTTGCACCGACGTGCAAGTAGTTCAGCGGCTCAAGGAAGTAAGTTGCGACGGTACCGAAAAGCCCTGCCAATCCATAAACGGTCAAGAACCGGACTTTGCCGGTCAGCTTTTCAAGCTCCGGGCCGAACAGGAATAACGAAAACATATTGAACAATAAATGCATCATGCCGCCGTGGAGGAACATTGGTGTGATGAACCGCCACCATTCACCTTGGGAAATTGCCAAATTGTAGCCGACCCCATAATCGAAAATCAGGTCGCCGATGACTGGAAGCCATCCCAGTAAGTAAATTAAAATGTTGATGGCAAGCAAGGTGGATACAACAGGATACATACGCAAATACTGCGAAAAACTTTCTGTGCGGATAAACATGTAGTCACCTCTTTTTCATACATGTTATTATACCTTTTTAAGGTTTGCGATTGAAAGGAGAAACATTTATGATTATTGGAATCGGTCTGGATATCGTCGAACTTGGGCGCATCCGGAGAATAGATGCCAAGTCGCCCAAGCTGCGCGAACGGGTTTTGACGGCGCGGGAACTTGCTGAATATGAAGCCTTATCAAGCGCGCGGAAAACTGAATTTCTGGCTGGCCGTTTCGCTGCGAAAGAAGCGTTCGGGAAAGCCAATGGGACGGGCATCGGTGCATCCTGTTCTTTTCAGGATATTGAAATCCGCAAAGACGAAAAAGGAAAGCCCTGCTTATTTTATCAGCAGCAGGAAACCGGGTTGGTTTCGATCACCCACACAAAAGAATACGCTGCGGCACAAGTTCTTTTGCAATCTTAATCAATCGGGGTGAGAGCATGACGGAAAATTATCGGCCGACAAAAGCGGTCATCGATTTAGGCGCAATCGAAAAAAACCTGGCTTCATTTAAAAAAGGGCTCGGCGATACGGAAATAATGGCGGTCGTAAAAGCGGATGCATACGGGCACGGCGTATTGGAAGTGGCGCGCCGGGCAGTGGATACGGGCATCAAACTATTGGCGGTAGCGACACCGGACGAAGCATTGTTTTTGCGGAACAACGGATTTCAAGAAAAACTCCTTGTAATGGGGGCATCGCCGGCATCGTTCGTGCCGGTAGCCCAGCAAGAAGAAATCGCCCTGGCAGCTATTTCATTGGAGTGGCTGGACTTAGCTTCACAGGCCCAGAATCCGGAGTATCTTCCATTAAAAGTCCATTTGAAGATTGATACGGGCATGCGCCGTGTTGGCGTAGATGCAGCGGAGGCGGAAACGGCGATAGCGGAAATTCGCCGCCATTCGATGGCATTTGAAGGCATCTTCACCCATTTTGCTACCGCCGATGAGGAATCCGGAGAGCTGTTCGAGCGGCAAGTCAAGCGCATGAAAGAAATTATCGGCCTGCTCGATGACCCTGAAGTACTGGTTCATGTATCGAATAGCGCGGCTTCTCTTATGCATCCAGACCTTGCTTATGGTGCAGTGCGGGTCGGAATTTCGATGTACGGAATCGCTCCTTCTGCCTACGTGGAAGAAAAAATGCCCTTCTCTTTAGTCCCAGCCATGAGCCTGGAAACGGAAATTGTCCATATCAAAAAGGTGAAGGCCGGAGAAGCCATCAGCTATGGCGGCACTTATTGCTGCGAAGAAGATGAATGGATCGCGACGCTTCCAATCGGCTATGCTGACGGCATGCTGCGTGGCCTCCAAGGACAGGACGTGCTGGTGAGAGGGGAACGGGCGCAAATCGTCGGGCGCATCTGCATGGACCAGTGCATGATCCGCGTCCCTGAAAAATTGCCGATTGGCGAGAAAGTCCAGTTGTTCGGAAAGCAAGGCGAAAAGGAAATTCGCATCAATGAATGGGCAGATAAATTGGGCACGATTCCTTATGAAATCCCCTGTATTTTAACAAAAAGAGTCCCGAGAATGTATGTTTGAAAGCCCGAAATCCCAACAATGTCTTTTCAGCGTCCGTTTAAGATGTTAAGATGAAAAGGTGAGGCAAGAAAGAACGGTATTTTTCGGAGGTGTAGGGCTGTGTACGAGAAATCGAAGCCAAGAGAAGTGGTAGTGAAACTGCCTAAACAATTGATGTCAGAGCTGACAACACATTCAGATGAACGGTTTCAGGAGCGCGGCGACTATGTTTACGTTTCCACCCAAAGGGTAACCAAAAATATATACGATTCACATCATATTCGAGAAGCAATGATCAAAGGCTACGTGGAGATGTCACAAATCAATTTATCCATCGCTTGTGAATGTTCTCACGCGGAGTACGAAGCGGAGCACACGACCGTGCGACTCGTAAGCGGAGGTTGACAATTTGATTGTAAAACGTGGAGACGTTTTTTTTGCAGAATTATCTCCAGTGGTCGGGTCTGAGCAAGGTGGGACCCGGCCGGTGCTGGTTATACAAAATGATATAGGGAATCGTTTCAGCCCCACGGTGATTATTGCAGCGATAACGGCGCAGATCCAGAAAGCGAAATTGCCGACTCACGTTGAGATCAATGCCAAGAAATATGGCTTTGAGCGTGATTCGGTCATCTTGCTTGAACAATTGCGTACGATCGATAAATCCCGTTTGACTGATAAAATTACCCAGCTCGATGAAGCGTTGATGGAAAAAGTTGACGAGGCACTGGAGATCAGTGTTGGTCTTGTTAAGTTCTAATCATACATACTCCGAAAACACCTGAAAGTTCATTCTTCCAGGTGTTTTTTCTATTATCCCTTAAGAATCTGGAAGCTTGGCGACAAAAAAGATGTGAAAAAAACTTTTTTCCGATACAATAAAAGATAGATTATCTAAAATGCAACTGGATGTGTTCGCTGCATGGAAATTCAGGGAGGTTTACGGCAGAAAATGAATAAGCAAATGGCTGGATATATTCAAGAAAATAACACTGAAATAATTACTAAATGGCAGGAACTTATGAAAAACGAAAAAAATGATCGTTCTTTCCAAGTGATGCCGACGGATTTGATGAACCAGACAAGCAAGGAATTCGCGGATCTGATGTTGTCGAATCTTTTAGAGAGCCACCAGGCTTATGAAACGCGCTTGAACGATTTCGCGGAAAAAGTAGTACGCCTTGGCTGGTCGATGACGTTTGTCACAAAAGCAATCGACCATTTCTCGGAAGTCGTGTTTGAAGGCATGGAAGATGCTGGATTAATTACGCAGGAAAACTTCCGTGGATTTTTCAAAGAGTTCAATAACTGGATCATCCCGATCCGTGACAGCACGGTCGCTGCTTATTCGAAAACGTGGGAGCGCACTGTAAGCTTGCAAAAAATCGCTTTGCAGGAATTGTCGGCATCGTTGATTCCTGTATTTGAAAAAGTGTCGGTCATGCCGCTTGTCGGAACGATCGATACCGAACGCGCACGCCTGATTATGGAGAACTTGCTTGAAGGCGTAGTGAAGCACCGTGCAGAAGTGGTCCTGCTGGACATCACTGGTGTACCGGTAGTGGATACGATGGTAGCGCACCATATCATTCAGGCTGCGGACGCTGTGCGTTTAGTCGGTGCGAAATGCATGTTAGTGGGAATACGGCCTGAAATTGCCCAAACGATTGTGACGCTGGGCATTAATTTGAATGAGTTTACGACTACAAGCACGTTGCAGCGTGGTGTAGAACAAGCACTTGCTTGGACTAATCGCAAAATCGTGGAGGTTGATGAACAATGAATTTTCGGATTCCGATTTTAAAATTAAGAGATACATTAATCGTTTCGATCCAATGGGAGCTGGATGATCAAACTGCTATCCAATTCCAGGAAGATCTATTGAATAAATTGCACGAAACAAGCGCGCGTGGAGTCGTGATTGATTTAACTTCTGTTGATTTCATCGATTCGTTTATCGCAAAAGTCTTAGGGGACGTCATTAGCATGTCAAGCCTAATGGGAGCGCGAGTGGTTATTACCGGTATTCAACCAGCAGTGGCTATCACTTTGATCGAGTTAGGAATTCGACTTGAAGATGTTATGACAGCCCTGGATCTAGAAAATGGGCTGGATAAACTTCAACTGGAATTGGAGGCTTAATAATGAGCAACCAGTCTTCGGTGGAGATTTTAACGGAATGGGATATTGTTGCAGCACGACAGCTCGGGCGCAATGTTGCAAAAGAGCTGGGTTTTGGCACGGTCGATCAAGCGCGTATCACGACGGCGATCAGCGAGCTTGCCCGCAATATTTATTTATACGCTGGCCAAGGGAGAATTGAAATTCAGCAATTGATGGAAAATGGCATCAAGGGAATTTTGATCATCGCTGCCGACCAGGGGCCCGGAATTCCCGACATCCGTAAAGTGATGGAAGATGGATTTTCTACTTCTGGAGGGTTAGGTGCAGGATTGCCAGGCGTTAAACGATTAATGGATGAATTTAAGATTGAAACGATCCCGGGAGAAGGGACAGACATAAGAGCTACGAAATGGCTTCGATAGGGGGGGCACATATGGTCCACAAAATCGAAAATCAATACAAAGAAATTTTAAATCAATACATGCAGCGCCAGTCGGAACAGAATTTGTATGTCGGCCAGAATTTCAGCCGGCAGCTTATTTCTGAAAACATTTCTCCGGAAGAAGTCATCAGCGTCCATAAGGCGGCAATGCAGGAAATTTATAAAGACTTGCCTGAAGTGGTATGGCATTCTTTTGATTTCCTGGTTGAAATGATGATTAACTATGGCCTTGCTTTGCAGGAGCGCCAAAGCCTCTTGCAGCGGCAGGAAGAAATCAGAGTAGAAATGGACCTGGCGGCGAATGTCCAGGAGACGTTGCTGAAAACGAAATTGCCTACTTTGGATGGTTTGGATATTGGTCTGTTGTCAATTCCCGCACGGAAGATGAACGGCGACTACATATATTTCATCAGCGACGCTGAAGGCCATGCCGGAATCGCCGTTGCAGATGTTATCGGCAAAGGGCTGCCGGCCGCCCTTTGCATGTCCATGGTCAAATTCGGCATGGATAGCCTTAATCATTCACCTGCAAACCCTTCCGAGGTTTTGGGTGTCATTAATCGGGTCGTTGAGAAGAGCATCGACGATTCGATGTTTGTTTCCATGTTCTATGGCAGGTACGACGCGGCAAGCGCGCAAATGACCTATGGTTCTGCAGGGCATGAGCCGGCGATTTTGTATCGTGCGAAAACCAATGATTTCAGTGAGTTGTATGCCAAAGGCCTTTTGCTGGGTGTGTCACCTGCTGCGACATATGAAGAGCATACAGTCCAGCTTGAAGAAAATGACATGGTTATCATGATGACGGACGGCGTGACAGAAGGCCGGACCGATCAAGGGTTCATTGAGCGCGAAGTCATTTTTAAAATGATTGAAGAGAAAAAGGATGAACCGGCTCAAGTCATTGTCCAGTATGTTTATGACGCTCTGGAGCGCATGCAGAATGCTGTGCTGTCGGACGACTTTACACTGGTGATTTATAAAAAAGTCTGAAGTAGGTTTAAAAACTGCCGTTAGGTGGTATTTAGACTTACGATGGCTTTTTTAATTTTAATGAAATTTTGATAAAACAGGGGTGTCTTAATAGATGAATATTCAAGTTGAACTAGAAGAAACAAACAATACATTAACAGGTTTTATCCGCGGCGAAATCGATGCGCACACAGCGCCGGTTCTCCGTGAAAAATTGGAAATGCACCACCATAAAGAAGGTTTGAATGCAGTGTTGGATCTTTCCGACGTTGATTATATGGATAGTACTGGATTAGGGGTTTTCGTTGCATTCTATAAGTCAGTAAATGCTAAAGGCGGACATGTGAAGCTGAAAGGCCTCTCAACACGTTTGAAACGTTTATTCGACATTACTGGTTTGGGCGAGATCATGGACATCGAATCAGTTGGAAAAGGTGGTAATTGATATGCGTCCTTTCGATTATGTTGAAATGAGAGTGCCGGCAAAATCGCAATATGTCGGAGTGGCCCGTTTGACGATTTCGGGATTAGCTAGCCGTATCGGTTTTACGTTCGACGATATTGAAGATTTAAAAATCGCGTCAAGTGAAGCGGTGACAAATGCAGTGCAGCACGCTTATTCTGAAGGTGAAGAAGGCGAAGTTGTTATTGGCTGTGCACTATACGGCGATAAGATTGAGATTATGGTAGCTGACCATGGACAAAGTTTCAATTTTGAAGAAACAAAGGCGAAAGTAGGTCCATATCACGATCAAGAGGAAGGGGCTTTTCTTCGCGAAGGAGGTCTTGGCCTTTACTTGATCGAAACTTTGATGGATGAAGTAAAAGTCCATCATCAGGAAGGCGTCACGGTCTTCATGACTAAGTATGTTGGAGGAGAGCAGGTGGAAGAGGATGTCGAAACGATCTCATCCTAATCAGCCGACCAAAGAGCAGGTGCTTGAATGGATCGAGGCTTATCAACAAACGGAAGATGAAGAAGCTCAGACAATGCTTGTGATGAACTACAAGCGGTTGGTGGAATCGATAGCGCGCAAATATTCAAATGGCAAGTCTTACCATGAAGATATTGCACAAGTCGGGATGCTGGGTCTCCTCGGAGCAATTCGCCGTTACGATCCGTCATTCGGAAGAAGCTTCGAAGCTTTCGCAGTGCCGACAATCATCGGTGAAATCAAGCGCTTTCTGCGTGATAAAACGTGGGCGATCCATGTTCCACGCCGTATCAAAGAGCTTGGACCCCGCATCAAGTCAACTGTCGAAGTTCTGACCCGGGAACTTCAGCGTTCTCCGCAAGTGTGGGAAATCGCAGAATACCTGGATGTCGATGAAGACGATGTGCTTGAAGCAATGGAGATGGGCAAGAGCTATCAGGCTTTGTCTATGGACCATTCACTTGAAGCGGATTCCGATGGCAGTACTGTGACTTTATTTGACGTTGTCGGGCAAGAAGACGATGGATATGAAAAAGCGGATCAGCGCATGCTTGTAGCGAATGCGATGAATGTGCTTTCTGAACGGGAAAAGCAGATCATCCAGTATACCTACATAGAGCAGCTAAGCCAAAAAGAAACCGGTGATAAGCTGGGGATTTCTCAAATGCATGTGTCTCGTCTGCAGCGTAAAGCGATCAAAAAACTGCAAGAAGCCATTTTGGCTGCCGGTGGAGTGTCCTAGTGGAAACGATAAAACACCATTACGTTGAGGCCTGTATTTTCAATGAAGCAAAACATGGTAATTATGAATCCGGCGACAGCTACCATACTGTGCTGACGGACGATTATTTCATTTGCTCAGTAGCCGACGGACTAGGGAATGGCCCAGTGGCGCGTGAATCGTCGCAGGTCATTCCGCAAATTCTGGAGCAGTATCATCACGAATCGATCGATTCCCTTATGGGGCGTTTCAATGATTTGATGGTGCAAAAAAGAGGCGCTGCTGTTGCGATTTTTAAAGTGGACTTCAAAAAGAAGACCTTGGAATACACTTGCGTGGGAAATATCCGATTTTACTTATACCGCAAAGGGACGGATGAAATGATTTATCCATTGCCGGTAATGGGGTATTTATCAGGACGCCCACAGAAATTGCGCACGCAACTCTACACGTACGTGGAAGATGACTTATTCCTCATCCATTCTGATGGAGTGGAATTGCGGAATCCAAAAGTGATGATGAGACGGGCAGGGATGCCTGAGCGTCTTTATTACGATATTCTCCGTGAAATCAAAACAGGCGACGACGCCACGTTTATAGCAGGAAGCCTCCTCAAATGAGAAGGCTTCTTTTTTGTGTGATAAAATAAGAAAAGCGGAGGCGCCTGTTTAGGTTCGACAGGCGTAAGACAGACCGGCCAAGCGGTGCTTTTTGCCGCTTAGCCGGGATGGCTTACGACCCGAGAACCTGGGCGCCGGAGCTGGACAGTAGAAAAGCGGAGGCGCCTGTTGTGCCCCGACAAGCGCTGGAAGTCTTTCCGGTCATGGCGCTTTTGCCATGGTCGGAAAGGCTGAAGCGACCTCGAGGGGCAAGGCGCCGGAGCTGGACAAAAGAAAAGCGGAGGCGCCTGTTTAGGTGCTATAAGCTGATTGATTTTAACCGTTTCAAGGAAATGAAGGAGAGTGGTTTTGTGGACATGCAGAAAATTCATGCGTTGATTGCAAAAGAAACTAGCGTTCGCGCAGATCAGGTCAAACAAGTTATCGGGTTATTAGACGACGGCAATACAGTTCCGTTTATAGCGCGTTACCGCAAAGAAGCTACTGGTTCGCTTGATGAAGTGCAGATTAAATCGATTGAAGACCGTTATACATACATACAGAACCTGGAGCAGCGGAAAGTGGAAGTGATCCGTTCAATCGCTGAACAGGAAAAAATGACAGATGAGCTGGAGAAGGCGATTCAAGCGGCAACGGTATTGCAGCGTTTGGAAGACCTTTATCGGCCATATAAGCAAAAACGCCGCACGAAAGCGACAATCGCGAAAGAGAAGGGGCTTCAGCCATTTGCGGATTGGCTCTTGTCAGCATCAAATGGCGATGTCTTGAAAAAGGCCGCTGAATTTGTCGATGCAGAAACCGGAGTAGCCACTGCGGATGAAGCGATTCAAGGTGCACAGGACATACTGGCGGAATTATTCGCGGATGATCCGGATATCCGGGAAAAGGCACGTTACATGACGCGCAAAGATGGCAAGATTTTAACGGCCGCCAAAAAGAACCATGAAGACGAGAAGCAGGTCTTCGAAATGTATTACGATTACGAAGAAGCGATCAGCAAAATCGTGCCGCACCGCATTTTGGCAATCAACCGCGGGGAAAAGGAAGACGTTCTTCGTGTTTCGATCCAGCCGCCGACGGACCGAATTATGGCGTTGATGAAAAATAAATGGATTAAATCGAGCGTCCCGTCTTCAGAATTCGTGGCTCAGGCGATCGAAGACGGCTATAAACGTTTGATACAGCCTTCAGTCGAACGCGAAATTCGAACCGAACTCAGCGAAAAAGGCGAAACGCAAGCAATCCATATCTTTTCAGAGAACTTGCGGAATCTCTTGTTGCAGCCGCCGATGAAAAACAGAATGGTGCTTGGTGTAGATCCGGCTTACCGCACCGGCTGCAAACTGGCGGTCATTGATGAAACGGGCAAGTTATTGGAAGTTGCGGTCATTTACCCGCATGCTCCAAAAAATGACCAAGCAGGAGCAAAGCGGACGATGAAGGCTCTCGTATCGAAATATCCGATTCAGATCATGGCGATTGGCAACGGTACGGCTTCGCGTGAAACGGAACAATTTGTTGCGGACTTTCTCGCGGAAACGGACGCGGACATTTCCTACGTCATCGTCAATGAAGCAGGGGCGAGCGTTTATTCCGCATCTGAAGTAGCACGTACGGAGTTCCCGAATCTCCAGGTCGAAGAACGTAGCGCCGCATCCATTGCGCGCCGCTTGCAGGATCCGTTATCCGAATTGGTGAAAATCGATCCGAAAGCGGTAGGCGTCGGGCAATACCAGCACGATGTCTCCCAGAAAAAGCTGGCGGATCAATTGACGTTCGTCGTGGAAACAGCGGTCAACCAGGTTGGCGTCAACGTCAACTCGGCTTCTGCTTCTTTATTGCAATATGTTGCTGGCCTCAGCAAGACGGTTGCTGAAAATGTCATCAAGGTGCGGGACGAGAACGGCCGATTTACATCACGTGCCCAATTGAAGAAGATTCCGCGCTTGGGCGCGAAAACGTATGAACAAGCCATTGGATTTCTGCGGATTCCCGAAGGCAAGAACCCTCTGGACGCCACTGGCATCCATCCGGAGAGTTACGCTGTAGCGGAAAAACTGCTGGAATTGGTGGGAGCGGGCAAGAATGAAGTCGGCACACCGGCGACAGCGGAGAAATTGTCTGCGCTTCAGCTGGCAGAGCTGAGCGAGAAATGGGGCGTTGGGGAAATCACGCTGCAGGATATTCTGGATGCGCTGAAAAAGCCGAACCGTGATCCGCGTGATGAATTCCCGCAGCCTTTATTGAAAAACGATATCTTGAAGATGGAAGACTTGTTGCCGGGCATGGAAGTCCAAGGAACTGTGCGGAACGTTGTCGATTTCGGCGCATTTGTCGACATCGGCGTGAAGCAGGATGGGCTCGTCCATATTTCGAAATTGAAAAAAGGCTTCGTCAAGCATCCGCTTGATGTAGTCGCTGTCGGCGATATCGTCACCGCTTGGGTCGAGAAAGTCGAGAAAGACAAAGGGCGCATCGCCTTGACGATGCTGCAGCCAAAAGATCAGACAGAATAATACATTACAGCAAAAAAGAGCCGGTCAATTGACGGCTCTTTCTTGCTGATTTTTTATAAAAGCTGTGCTATGCTCGGTAACATTCAGATGCAAGAGAAACGCAGGACGAACACATCACGATTTTTAATAAGGAGTTAGCCATGACCAATCAGGAACTGACCGAGCTGATCAAAGAAATCTCCAATGACTTTTTCCACAAGCCTTTCCGCCATGAGGGAGTTTTCAATTCGCGTTTGCGCACCACAGGCGGCAGGTATTTATTGCGTTCCCATAATATCGAAATCAATCCTAAGTCATATGAAAAATTCGGCTATGCCGAACTGGAAGGCATCATAAAACATGAGTTGTGCCATTACCACCTCCATTTGGAAGGGCGCGGCTATAAGCATCGGGATGCGGACTTCCGGGAATTGCTTAAGCAGACCGGAGCACCGCGGTTTTGTTCGGCGGTCGTGCCACGGGCGAATCAGCGGACGGGCAAACGCTATATTTATGAATGCATAGCGTGCAGCACGGAGTACCAGCGCAAAATACGGATGAATGTCGAGCGTTACCGCTGCGGCAAGTGCTCCGGGAAACTGGCGATGAAATAATGCCGGATTGCTGCGGCTCATTTAGGAATCCGGTATCGAGCTTGCGGGTTCCGGAACCTGATTTGGCGATTTTAATTCCGCCAGATTGAGCCGAGCACAGCCGACAATTAAGGGCTGAAAAAGATATAGGAAAATAAGTGTTGACGATTCCTGAAAGCCTCTTTATAATAGAAAAAGTCGACAAGTACTTAAACAGCACTTGGCAGCACTATTCCGAAGTAGCTCAGTGGTAGAGCACCGCACTGTTAATGCGATGGTCGTAGGTTCGAGTCCTACCTTCGGAGCCATTCGGCCCCTTGGTCAAGCGGTTAAGACACCGCCCTTTCACGGCGGTAACACGGGTTCGAATCCCGTAGGGGTCATTTCTTTTATACATAAGCAATCGAGTGGGTAAGAGAAGCAACATCGAAACAAGCGTAAGAGAAAAAGTGTTCCTATATTATTGTCGCGGGTGGAGCAACAAGCCGTACGAAGACGGCGCAGTAACATCGAAGCAGGCGAAGCCGATGCAGATGTCCATGAAGCAGCAAGCGTAAGAGAAACAAGTTACTACTATATTATTGTCGCGGGGTGGAGCAACGAGCCGTACGAAGACGGCGAAGTAACACCGAAGCAGGCGCAAGCCGATGCAGGTGTCCATTACGAAACAAGCGTAAGTGAAACAAAGAACT